>JAPLGY010000300.1 GCA_026389955.1 Caldilinea sp.
CAAATTCTCTGCCGGAGCGCCCCACGACACCCAGCCGTTCCTCCCAGTGGGTGCGCGTGGTGAACGCGCTGAAACAGACGTCAGCCAGGTCGACCGCCGGGTTCTCCTCCAGCCAATCTGCATAGCGGACAGCCTGTGCGGCCAGCGCAGCTTCGCTGCGAGCAGACACAAGCAGCAGGTGGCTGCGTTCTCTCTCCGATTCTTCTGTCAGCGCACCGATGCGCTCTCCGCCAGCCCATCGATCGAGTGTTTGCCAGTCCAGTTCTATCCCCTGTGCGTAGAGCCGACCGGCACTCTCCAGCACCTGCTGCCAGTCCGAATGCACCGGATTCAGGCTTGCCAGCAGCTCGACCGGTTCGTCCAGACAACGCTCGGCCAGTTTGAGCAGCGTCGCCTGTGGCCCCATCTCCATCAGCAGCCTGCATCCCTGGCGGTAGAGCGTCTGGACCCCATCGGCAAAGCGCACGGTTGCGCGCAGCTGCCGCCGCCAGTAGCCTGGGTCGGTCAGCTCATGGCCAATGGATTCGCCGGTCATGCTCGAGACCACGGTCAGGCGCGGGGGGGAGAGTCGGATGCCTGCGACCACTGACTCAAAGACATCCAGCACCGGGTCGAGCAAGGGGGAATGGGCTGCCACTGGGATGGCCAGCATCTGGGTCTTGAAGCCATCCGCACGCAGCGCTGCCTCGATCGCAGCCACAGAGGCACGTCCGCCTGAAATTACCAGATTCTGCGGACCGTTGACCACCCCAATCACTGTGTCGCTGTAGGGCGCCACATAGGGCTTCATGCCAGCTTCATCCGCCAGCACCGCCAGCATGCTCCCCTGCGCCTGTTCCATCAGCCTTCCCCGTGCAGTCACAAGCCGCAGCCCATCTTCCAGAGAGAAGACCCCGGCTGTACAGGCAGCTGCAAAATCACCCAGGCTGTGCCCCAACAGTCTGTCCGGCTCTACCCCCCAGGAACGCCACAGCTCGGCCAGCGCACATTCCAGCGCATAGTTGGCAGCCTGGGCACAGGGATGGGAATCCATCAGATCGCGCCCGGTATCGTGCGACAGAGGCTCGGTCGGGTAAAGAAGCTCCAGCAAAGAACGTCCAAAACACTCTTGGAAGGCGACATCGCACCGGTCGAGGATGCTGCGAAAGAGGGGCTCGGTGGTGTAGAGCTCCCGCCCCATGCCGCTGTACTGGGCGCCCTGCCCGGTGAACAGAAAGGCAATCTGGGGTGACGGGACAGCAGCCAGTCGGCCGGATGCAGCGTCTGCGGCCAGCTGTGTCAGCGCATCTTCCCGTGTCGTTGCCACCACCGGCAGCCGCCAGCGGCCGTGCTTCCCCAGATGGGTTGTGCGGGCAACGTCGGCGAGTGTGCGGTCGGGGTTTTCCTGCAGAAAAACGGCCACCCGGCGGGCGGCAGCCTGCACCCCTCCTGCATCGTCGGCGCTCAGCGTCAGCAGGTAGGCTGGACGTTGCCCGCCGACCACAGCAGGTGCTTCTTCGACAATCAGGTGGGCGTTGGTGCCGCTGAAACCGAACGAGCTCACCGCCCCCCGTCGCGGCTGGCCAGCCCCCTGGGCATCCCAGGGACGCCCCTGCACCGGAATCTGGATGCGGCTGCCCGCCAAATGCGGGTTGAGCGCACGAAAGTGCAGATGGGGGGGAATCGTGCGTTGACGCAGCGAAAGCACGAGCTTGATCAGCCCGGCGACCCCTGCGGCAGCCTCGGTGTGGCCGATGTTGGTCTTGACCGAGCCGACGACCAGCGGGTTGTCGGCGGTGCGGCCAGCGCCGTAGACTGCCTCCAACGCCTGCACCTCGATCGGGTCCCCCAGTTTGGTGCCGGTGCCGTGTGCTTCCACATAGGAGATCTGTGCCGGTTCCAGCCCGGCGGCGGCCAGCGCCATGCGGTGGAGCGCTTCCTGGGCGGCGCCGTTGGGGGCGGTCAGCCCGTTGCTGGCGCCGTCCTGGTTGACAGCGCTGCCGGCAATCACCGCCAGCACGGTGTCGCCCGCCGCCAGCGCATCTGCCAGCCGCTTGAGCACCACCACCCCGCACCCTTCGCTGCGCACATAGCCGTCGGCCGCCGCGTCGAAGGTCTTGCAGCGGCCGTCAGGGGCGAGCATGCCGGCCTGCGAAAAGGTCACGCTCAGTTCAGGGGAGAGAAGCAGATTGACGCCTGAGGCCAGCGCCAGGGTACACTCACCGGCCTGCAGGCTCTGGCAGGCCAGGTGCACTGCCACCAGCGAGGAGGAACAGGCAGTGTCTACGGAAAACGCAGGTCCCTGCGTGCCCAGAAAGTAGGCCACCCGGCCCGCAGCAATCGAGTTGGCGGTGCCTGTCCCGAAGTAAGGGCTCAGCGACTCCTGCTGCTTGACCTGCAGCAGCTTGTAGTCGTCGCCGTAGAGCCCCACAAAAATTCCGGTCGCACTCCCTTTGAGCTGGGCAGGGACGATACCAGCATCTTCGAGCGCCTCCCAGTGGGTCTCCAGCAGCAGCCGCTGTTGAGGGTCCATGGTCGTGGCTTCGACCGGTGCGATCCGGAAAAACGGGGCGTCGAACTGGTCGACTGCGTCGACAAAGCCGCCGTACCGGCTCACGATCTGGCCGGGCTGGTCGCCATAGAAAGCGTCGATCTCCCAGCGTGAGGCTGGCACCTCCCCGATCGCGTCCCGTCCGGAGGCCAGGAGCTGCCAGAATGCGGCGGGCGAATCGACCCCGCCCGGAAAACGGCAGGCCATGCCGACGATCGCCACCGCACGGGGGAAGGCTTGGGGGGGGCTGTCGGCCGAAATCGCCTCTGCGGGGAGAGCTGCTTGCCCGGCACCCTGGACAAAAAAGTGGACGATCTCCGCCACGCTGCTGTGGCGGAAAAAAAAGCTGGCGTCCAGCTCGGTGCCCAGCTGCTGGGAGAGCAGTTGGGCCAGCTCCAGCAGCTCGAGCGAACTGAAGCCCAGCTCGCGCAGCGGCCGCTGGATTGAAAACGCAGCGGCGTGCTGCGGGGGCATCACCTGCCGGACGGCTGCCTCGACCTTTGCGGAAAGGGCGGAGCGGTCGAGCGGGGTCGCAGGCCCTGCCGCAGTGCTGCGTGCAGCCAGGCGGCTGCGCAGGTCGTACTCGACCAGCACCCCCTTGCCCAGATTGGCGTGGTCGGGGGGGCGGTAGCCGTCGATGGTGCGACGGATCTGGGCCCCGTGCGCGACATGAAAGGCCAGGATGGGGTCGACTGGCAGACCATGGCTGTTGCGCTGGTGAATGTATTCCTCCATCGGGGTGACGCTCTGCTGCGGGTACGCTTTGCAGAGCGTCACCGCAGCCACCCGCTCGATCGCTGGGTTCAAGGTGGCCAGCTGCAGCAGGAACTCCAGCAGCTGGTCGCCCAGCCCATACTGCTGCATCGACGGCAGCACATTGACCGCCAGCGGCTGGGCGATCGGGCCGGCCGGGTCGTGCAGCGCGGCTACGTCGCGAAAATTGCTCTGCAGCAGCGCCGAGACGTCCACGATGCGCTGCGAATAGATTGCGCCGACAACCTGCCCTTCCAGCTCGAGCGCCAGCTGCCCCTGCGGGTAGCCGGTGATGCGCGCCACCAGTTCGTCTGCATGGGCGCGCAGCCCGTCGCTCCAGCAGGCCTCTTCGAGCGCCAGCAGAGCCGGCAGGTCAGCCAGATCTGCGGTGCGGATCTGGTATGCCCGTTTCTCGAACCCCTCGATCGGGAGGTCGGGATCCAGGAACTTTGACACCCCACCCCCTGACCCTTGACCCCTGACCCTTTCTTCGCATTTCCGAAACCAGGCCCGCGTCGGGAAAAAGCCGACATTAGCCAGAGAGAGGATGACATGCTCGAGCGCAGCATCTATGTGACGCTTCCAGAAAAACTGGCCAGCCTGCTCATAGGCCCACTCTTGTTGCAGCAAAAACAGCTGTAAGGCTTTGTGGGAAGGATGGGAAGGATTTGAAGAAGTCATTGGCAGCTATCCACAACTTTATCAGGTCGATTGACGGTGGCGCAGGGCCATCTGTCAACAAAGTTGGAGACGGCCCTGCAATGGACTGCTTTAGTATAAAGAAAAAATAGGTGCGTGGATTGCCGAACAGTCGTGGATCAGAGTCGGGTTTTTTTGTCGGGGGGGTCGGGGTTTTTTGTCGCAAGTGTCGCCAGTTGTCATGGAGCCAGGGGTGAACGTGGGGAAACAGTGCTCCGGATTGCACGAAGTTGAACTTTAACAACGCCGCCGGCCACTGTGTTTTCGACACCAGCCGTGCGGGTTCCTACCCCAGCGGAGCCAGCCCGTACGACGTGATGGACATGGCTGGGAACGTGAGGGAGTTGGGTGAACGACTGGTATAGCGAGAGCTACTACAGCGTGTCACCTGACAACAACCCGCAGGGGACGTCGACGGGCATGTGGCGTGTGGTGCGGGGCGTATCGTCCAGGTCCATGCGCTTAAGTGAGAAGATATACTCAGAGAAGCACATGAAAGGTCATGGGAAGCCAGCTACATTGTCTCTGGCCTCCGCTTGTGGCAGGGCGCGCCGATTTCAATCTTCGGCCAGCACCACCAGCAGGTCCTCTGCTTCAAATTGAATCTTTGCCGCCTTGTTGGGGT
>JAPLGY010000723.1 GCA_026389955.1 Caldilinea sp.
TGGGGGGGGTAGGGGCCGGTGCTCCCCTGGAAGGTGGGGCGCAGTGTCTGCAGCCCTTCGGCCCAGAGGCCGATCGTCAGCATGGGATGGCTGGGGGGGGCAGGTTTCCAGAGCGTCTGCATCACACCGGCCAGGATCGACGTAGCTTTGGCGTCGTCGGTAAAGGCCAGCGGTTCTACCAGATCGCCCGGGTGCAGCCTTTCGAGCAGCAAGGCACCTTGTTCCGGGTCTGCGTCGAGAAGCTGCACGCAGCCGACACCGTTGAAAAATGCAAGCGCCGCGTGTTCCGAAAAAGAGTCGCGGTGGGGCACGCCCAGTTTGAGGACCGCTTCGCTGCCGTCGCTGCGCAGTGCGGGTGCTACATAGTTGAAGGAAAGGTTGGGAAAGTGCGCATCCAAGGTCAGCTGCCAGCGTCGGGCAAAATAGTCGAGCCTCTCTGGCAGTTCCTGCAGGAAGGTGGCTCCCCGCTCGCCGAAGGTCTGTAAAAGCTGGGTGCGGAAAGAGACAGGCAGCTGCATGGCTTTATTGTACTGCGTTTGGAGCGGCAGTGCCAGCCTGGAACAGCGCTGTTTTGGATTCTGTCGTTCTTCTTGGCATACTGTGTGTGACAGAGTGCTGTTTCAACATCCTCCAGAGGAAATGGACTACGAGCCATGACGCGAGTGTTTATCACAGGTATGGGCGTGGTGAGCCCGATTGGAAACGATGTAGCGAGCTACTGGGCCAGCCTGGTGGCTGGGCGGTCGGGGGCAGCGCCGCTCCGATCGTTTGACCCGGGGGACATGCCTTACCGGGTTGCCTGCGAAGTCAAAGAATACCAGCCGCCGGCAGGGCGGCTGGTGACGGCGAGCTGGCCACGGGCGACCCAGTTTGCGGTGTCGGCGGCCCAGCAGGCTTTGGCTGCAGCAGGGCTGTCGATTGGGGAGCAGAACCGGGAGCGGGTCGGCGTCTTCATGGCGACCGGTGGCGCTGGACTGCCGACGACCGAGCACTACACAGCGCAGCTTGCGGCCGCAGGCTGGCAGGGGCTGGATCTGTACAGCCTGATGCACCTGCTGCCTGGGGAGGTGAGTGCTGCGGTGGCGATCGAACTGGGGGCGCAGGGGCCGGTGATGACCCATGCCCTGGCCTGTGCGAGCGGGCACTACTCGGTGCTGGAAGCCTATCACTATCTCCGGCGCGGGGAAGCCGAGGTCTTTGTCGCCGGCGGGACGGAGTCTTCGATCACGCCGGTCACGCTGGCCGCATTTGGGCGGATGGGGGCGATGTCCGGCCGGACCGAGGACCCAGCCAGCGCCTGCCGCCCGTTTTCGGTCGACCGAGACGGGTTGGTGGCCGGTGAGGGCGCTGCAGCGGTCGTTTTGGAGACAGAAGCACATGCCCGCGCACGCGGGGCAACCTTGTATGCCGAAGTCAAAGGGGGCAAACTGACCGGAGATGCCTACCACGTGACTGCCCCGGACCCGGACTCGGCTGGGGCGGTGCGCGCCTTGTGCGGGGCGATGCAGCAGGCCAACGTTGCACCGACGGAGGTGGACGTTGTCTACGCGCATGGAACGGGGACGCCGCTGAACGACGGCGCAGAAGCGCAGGCATTGCGGCAGGCGTTCGGCGCCTCGGCAGACCGTCTGTTTGTGACCAGCATCAAGAGCATGATTGGCCATGGGTTCGGGGCGGCAGGTGCGCAGTCGTTGGTCGCTGCGGTGCTCAGCTTGCGTGAGGGAATCGTGCCGCCGACCATCAACTACACACCCGACCCTGCGATCGACCTGCATATTGTGGGGAATGTGGCCGAGCGTGTGGCAGCTCGCCATGCATTGGTCAACGCCTTTGGGTTTGGCGGGCACAACGTGGTGCTTGTCGTCGGGCCGGGGGAGTAAAGCCAGTCAGCTGCTTTTGCGGGCGTCTTTTGGG
>JAPLGY010000070.1 GCA_026389955.1 Caldilinea sp.
ACGTTCGTTTTGACAGTGGGATTTACGCTACACTACAATGTTTTCGTTGTTTTGCTGGAAGCAGCAGAAAAAATTGCACATGGAAAGAAATTACTGCTTTGATGTGCACTTGCCCATTTTAGATGCACAATTTCAGACATACAATTCCAAGATCCATCACCTTCAGAGGAGAACCTGCCATGATGGCCAATAACAGCACTTTTGAACGGGTCCGAACCATTATTATTGACCAGCTCGGCGTCGAAACAG
The DNA here is from genome assembly GCA_026389955.1 of Caldilinea sp. The sequence continues at coordinate 250 of JAPLGY010000070.1, forward strand.
ACGCAGTCACGATGGAAGCCAATTTTCGTGATGATCTGGACGCTGACAGCCTCGATCTTGTCGAGCTGATCATGGCCTTTGAAGAGGAATTTGGCGGGGAAATCACCGACGACGACGCCAAAACAATCATCACCGTCGGCGACGCTGTAAACTACCTCAGCAGCGCATCCGACAACTGAACCTTCTGCTCTCCGATGGAGGCGAAGGCAACGGGTCAGTCATCTGCCTTGTTGCCTTCGCCTCCATCGAATTTCACACGAATTTCACAGCCAGCCCTCTTTATTTCAACACCCGAATCACAGAAACGACCTTGCCGTCGATCCGGACCTGCTCTGCAGCGCGCACGATCGGCTGATAGAAGGGGTTGGGATTGGCTGGCACCAGCCGCACAGAAGCTCCGTCGCGATGAAGGTATTTGAGTGTCGTCTCTTCATCGCCTTCGATCCAGGCTGCCACCATGTCGCCGTCGTGGGCAGTCTCCTGATGACGCAAAATCACAATGTCTCCGTCCAAGACGCTGGCGTCAATCATCGAATCTCCCTGCACCCGCAACGCAAACAGCTTGTCTGCCGGCCCTGCGACCATCCCCGCAGCCAGTTCAATCCACCCTTCAGGGTCGTATACCTCGCTCGGGGTGACGGCAATTGGGGTACCTGCCGCAATTTTTCCCAACAAAGGGACCCGCAGACGATCCACATTTGCTTCTGGCAGCCGTTCTTCTCGCTTGCGCGCCCGCACCGACTCGCCGTTCATCCCATAGGGATAGCCACTTTGCTGCAGCTGCTCCCAGTTGACACTCAACCCGCGGCTGATGTCGCGCTCGCGCAAGATCAAACCGTACTCCTGCAGCTTGTTCAAGTTATATTTCACGACCGAGGTGCTGCTGATCGACACCGTCTCCCCGATCTGTCGAATGGTCGGCGCATAATGGTGGGTATGCATAAATTCGACAATGAAACGCAGGATGGCCTGCTGCCGTTCAGAAAGATTCAAGAAATGCATAGTGCCCTCTCCCCGCTCAACTATCCCAAGCCACAGGTATGTTTCCCAAACTTTTCCCAAATCATAACACGAACATTTGTGCGATGTCAACCCCCCAAGCGTACGTTTGTTCTGTTTTGGGGGCAGATCGCCGAATCAGCCCAGCCCGGCCCGACACAGATACGCCTGATAGCGTTCCCAGTAGGCGGCGCGGTCGGACAGCCCGGCATCTGGATTTGGGAAGCGGGCCTCTGCCTTGGCCTGGCCGCGCTGCAGCGCATCTTCCATGTCAATCCCGCACAGGTAGGCAATTTTGAAGAGCATCACCTGCAGATCACTCAGTTCCAAAGCCAGTTCGGCGCGCAACTGTTCTGCTGCGGCAGGGTTTGGGCTGCGGTACCCTTCCACCATCTGCACGATCTTGCTCACTTCTCCCAGTTCCTCGACGGCATGCAGCAAGGTATGACTCAACGTCACCTGTTCCCAGCCTCGCGCCCGATCCCACTGTTCCAGCCACTGCTGATATTCACGAATGTGCATTTTCGTCTCTCTTTTCATCGACAGGCAGATCTCGCATGGCAGTATCCTGCACGGTGGCGAGGCGGCGCAAAAACAGCGTGGAGCGCAGCTGGCGCTCCAGCACAAGAATCACATAACGGTGGAGCAGCTGCTCGACCCGGCGCAGCACAGGCGGCCGCACGGTCACTGGGGCGACTGCACCCCAAGGGCGGCTTTGCAGAAAGCGCAAGACTTTGAGGGTATCGACGTCGAGCGGCTCCCCGTCACTGCGCTGCACGCCGCACCGAGTGCAGCGCACCCCGCCTTCTGACAAAACCAGGTAATTGACTGTGGGCTCCAGCGGCTGCCCGCAGCCCAGGCAATAAAAAAATTGGGGCTGAAAACCAGCCACCCCCAACAGACGAAGGGTGAACCAGGCCAACAGCGCTGGCGGCAGCACAAGGGCCGCCGCAGCTTCGTCCAGTAGACGCAGCACCGGCAGCGCCAGATCCCAGGTGGCCTGTGCGTCCTCGCCGGCCCCTGTGAAGCTGTCCAACAATTCGCAGAGATAGCTGGCGGCGGCGATCGCTTCCAGATTCTGGCGCAGATGTCGAAAGCTTTCCACCGTTTGAACTTCACCGACCACGTCCCAGGTGCGCCCCTGGGCGATCACCAGTGCAGCGTGGGTGAACAGCTCCAAGTGACCGGCCTTTTGGCTGGTGGTCTTGCGCACACCTCTGGCCAGCAGTTCCAGCTTGCCCTCCCTTGGGGTCAGCACGGTCAACAGACGGTCGGCGTCGTAGACATCCCGCCGACGCAGGATCAAGGCATGGGTCGAGCGCACACGTTCACGATTGGCCATACATGTAGTCTACCACAGCCGCCAGCTTGTCCACCGCCGACAAGGGGCGTACAATAGAGAGAGATGTTTAAACTGGCGACATTGGTTTATCTTAAACATGGTGGACGGACGCTGATGCTGCACCGCATCAAGCGTGCCCACGATGTGCACCTGGGCAAGTGGAACGGGCTGGGCGGCAAATTTGAGCCGGGCGAATCGCCCGAAGCCTGCGCCATCCGCGAGGTGTACGAAGAGAGCGGGCTCACAATTCGTCACCCGGAGCTGCGCGGCATCCTCACCTTTCCACGTTTTCGCGGCGACGAGGACTGGTATGCCTTTGTCTTTGTCGCCCGCCAGTTCAGCGGCACTCTGGTCGACTCTGCCGAGGGGGTGCTGGCCTGGATTCAGGACAGCAGCCTGCTCGACCTTCCTCTTTGGGAAGGCGACCGGATTTTTTTGCCCTGGCTGGAGCAGAGCTGTTTTTTTTCTGGCCGCTTTTTTTATGAAAATGGCCAGCTTCGCAGCCACGAGGTAGCCTTCTACCCGCTGACAGCGCACGCAGGGGAAGTCCTTCCCTTGCGCCCCACAGGTGCTGTGACAGGTGCTGTGACAGGTGCTGTGACAGACGACCTGGCCTGTTGGGTCTGTGGCGGTCCGGTAGTGGCACATCGCTGCAAAATCACCTGCACGGTCTGCGGTTTTCGTCGCGACTGCAGCGACCCGTGACGCTGGCGGTTGTTCCAGCCCAAACAGTTCCAGCCCAAACAGAGGATGGGTATGCAGATTTACGATATTGAATCCGCCCGGCGGACCCTTTTGCAGCGCAGTTCGTGGGACACGGTGAGTGTGCCAGAGACCCTGCTGGAGCGTCTTGCGCAGCTTTTTGGGGAACGGCTTTCTCCGGAAGAAGGGGTGCGTCGGATTTTGGCTGATGTGCGCGGGCGCGGGGTGGCGGCTGTCGGCCACTGGTCACAACAGTTGGATGGTGTAGTGCCTGCTGCGTGGGTTGTTCCCCGCGGTGCGATCGAGGCTGCCTATAGGGCGGTCGATGCGGGGGTGGTGGCTGCGTTGCAGCTGGCTGCCCGCCGTGTAGAGCAGTTTCACCGCCGCCAGCCTGCGCTGAGTTGGATCCACAACGACGCTGAGGGAACGCTGGGCCAGCTTGTCCGACCGATCGAACGGGTTGGCATCTACGTGCCTGGAGGGTCAGCGCCGCTGCCCAGTTCGCTGCTCATGGTTGCCGTGCCTGCGCGCGTGGCTGGCGTGCCTTTTGTAGCTGCCATCTCTCCTCCGCAGCGGGCCACCGGCCTGCCCCATCCTGCGATTCTGGTGGCGGCCGACATTGCTGGGGTAGATGCAGTCTATGTTGCCGGCGGTGCCCAGGCGATCGGGGCCCTTGCTTTTGGGGCAGAACCGATCGAACGGGTCGACAAAATTTTTGGCCCTGGGAGTCTGTTCACGACGCTGGCCAAACGACAGGTTTTTGGTATCGTCGGCATCGACGGTCTGCCGGGCCCCACCGAGACTCTGGTGATTGCCGATGCGAGCGCCGACCCTCAGCTGGCGGCCGCCGATCTATTGGCTCAGGCCGAGCACGATGTTTTGGCCAGCGCCATTTTGCTCACCCCCTCGCGGCCGCTGGCCGAATCTGTTCAGGCAGCTGTGCTTGCCCAGCTGGAGGAGCGCGGCCGCCACGAAATCATTGCAGCCGCACTGGCGCGCAACAGCGGCATTGTTGTCACCGAATCCCTTGAACAGGCGTTCGAGCTGGCGAATGGCTATGCCCCCGAACATCTCTGCCTGTTGGTTGCCGACCCCTGGAGCCAGCTTGGCCAGATCCGCAACGCAGGCGGGGTTGCGACTTTGTCAAGGTGATCAGCATCGTCGGGCTCAACGAGCAGGGGCTTCAGGCTGTCGGCCCAGCAGCTGCCATCCTGGCAAATGCAGAAGGGCTGGACGGCCATGCGGCTGCGGTCCAACGTCGGTTGTCGAGCCCAAACCATCCCGCCCATCTCTCTAAACCGTGAGCCGTATGCCCAATTCATCCTCTTCAAAGAGACAAGAGCCTTCCTTGCGGTTTGATGCCCGCGCCCTGCTCCGCCCAGAGCTGGCCACGCTGGAGGCATATACGCCGATCCTGCCCTTTGAGGTGTTGAGCCAACGGCTGGGTCTGCCCGCCGATCAGATCGTCAAGCTGGACGCCAATGAAAATCCTTATGGGCCCTCTCCTGCGGTGCTGCAGGCTCTGGCCACCTACGCCTTCTACCATATCTATCCTGACCCCCAGCAGACCGAGCTGCGCGCTGCCCTGGCCGCCTATGTTGGTGTTCCTGCAACCCACATCTTGCCCAGCCATGGTGCCGATGAATTGCTCGACTATCTCTGCCGTCTTTTCCTGACGCCAGACGACGCCATCGTCGACTGCCCACCCACCTTTGGGATGTACAGCTTCGATGCCCAGCTGGCCGGTGCCCGGATTTTTGAAGTCTGGCGCGCTGCCGACTATCAAATTCCTGTTGCAGCTGTCGAACAGGCCGTTTTGGAAGCTGCTGGCCGCGTCAAGCTGCTCTTTGTGACCTCTCCCAACAACCCCTCTGGCACCTGGCTGCCCGACGACGACCTTCTCCGGCTGCTCGCCTTGCCTGTGCTGGTTGTGCTCGACGAAGCCTATGTCGAATTTGCCGACCTGCCAAGCCGGGCGACCTGGGTGTTGCACCATCACAATCTGGTTGTGCTGCGCACCTTCAGCAAGGCAGCCGGGATTGCCGGGCTGCGACTGGGCTACGGCATCTGCCCTGCCTGGCTGATGGACGAACTTTGGAAATTCAAACAGCCCTACAATGTCAACGTCGCTGCAGCCGTTGCCGGGCTGGCCAGTTTACAGGATCCTGCCTATCTGCGCGCCACAGTCGAAACATTGAAAGAAGAACGCAGACGGTTGTACAGGTTGCTGGCAGACCTTCCCTATTTGACGGCACAGCCCTCTCAAGCCAATTTTGTGCTTTGCCGGGTGCACGGGCGCGATGCACGGGCGCTCAAACTTGCCCTCGAACAACAGGGGATCCTGGTCCGTCACTACCAGAAGCCGGGGCTGGAAAACTGTATTCGAATCTCGGTTGGGCGTCCTGAGCAGACCGATCGGGTGATTGCAGCGCTGCAGCGGCTCTGACGACAGCCCGTTGCCTGTTTCTGGGGCGTTTCAAGATGGGCGGTTGGGAACCCGTGCCGGGATACTTGCCAAAGCCCCCAAATTTGTGTACAGTACCTTCCTGGAAACATCTGTTGGGATAAGTCGATCGAACTATTTGAAGCCACACGGTGTCTGTGCAAGGAGACCCACCATGAACCTGCCTGTTCAACTCCAAGAGAACGAAGTGGTTGCCCGCGTCATCAAACGTCATCCGCTGGCGTTGCTTGGGCGGCTGCTGGCGGTGGCCTTGCTGCTGGCGCTGGTGCTGGTGTTGTGGTTTTGGCTTCGCAGTGTTGGGGGCTGGGTCACCACAGCGCTCGACATCGGGGCAGCGCTGATTGCGTTTACAGCGCTCACCTATGCTGGCTTCCACTGGTACCAGTACGAAAATGACCTTTGGATTGTAACCAACCAGCGGCTGATCGACTCCACCAAATCGACGCCGTTCAGCCAGGACATCAAAACGGCAACGTTGTTCAACCTGCAAGATATCAACATCCAAAAACGAGGTATTTTTCAAACCATCTTCGAATACGGCGACATCATCTGCCAGACGGCATCGGCTTCTGGTCAGACCTTCACCTTTCGTGGCGTCTCCAAACCGGCCGAAATTCTGGATTTGATCGACGATCAACGGTTTGCGCTGCAGCGCAGCAACCCTCAAGGTCCGTCTACCAATCCTCTCAACGGCTGACCCAGCCA
>JAPLGY010000187.1 GCA_026389955.1 Caldilinea sp.
GGCAGATGGCGCTGTAAAGAATACGCTGTGTACTGTGGCCGATCTGCTCTCTGCCACAGTCTGTTTGCATCAGAATGCCCTCACGGCAATGCTGGAGCCCTCCGAGCGGGCGTGGAACGGTTCTGCGAGGCTCACTGGCTATTTGCAAGGCCTGTCTGGCGTCTATCGGGCGATGGGGTTGCAGGCGTCTGGCCGTTTTTCGGAAGCAGAACAATGGCTTGGGGAGCTGTTGAGGGGCCCCTATGCAGGGGTCGACAGTGCAAGTCTTCGGCTCCGTTTTGCCTTGATTTGTCTCTATCGAATGGATGGTGACTTGCAGAAGGGGCAGGCTGCGGCGCAAACGCTGTTGACAGACAGCCTTTCCGGACGTTTTCGGATCATGGAGTGTTGGGCTCGTGTACTTTTGGGGACCATCGCCTATGAGCAGGGGGATTTGTCAGCCGCAGCCGGGCATTTCGCCAGCGGTGCTGAGCTGATGTTTATTGCCAATGCGGCTGCGGTTCGGGAGTGCCTGGCTGGCCTCTGTCTGACACAGATCAACCAGCAGCGGCTGGTGGAGGCGGCAGCTTCGCTGGAGCGCATGCGCGTGTTTCGCAAGGGCGGTCCTGACAAGCTTGCTGAGTCTTTGTCGGCGCGTCTGGCGTTGGCCAACGGCGATGGGGAGCAGGCGTTGCGATGGGCAAGGGCTGTCGAACCGGGTGAAACCCCTCCCCGGCTCTACTGGCTGGAGGTTCCGCTGTTGAGTGCGGCGCGCATTCTGATGGAGTCGGAGCAGCCTGCCCTGCTGGAGCGAGCTCGCTACCTGTTGCAGCAGGTAGCCCAGTGGGCAAAGTGCAGCCACTGTCGTTGGCGAATGCTGGAAGTTGCTGTGCTGCAGGCGATCGTCTGCGAAAAATTGGCAAGGACCTTCCAGTCGAGAGCTGTCGCAGGGACGGTGTCGGTCGCGCTGCACCAAGAAGCCCTGGACAGGCTTCGGTATGCGCTCCCGGTTGCAGTGCCGTTGGGGTTCCGGCAGTTTTTCCGAGCTTGCCCCCAGCTGCTTCCGCAGTTGCTGAAACAGCTGGCGGAAGAGCCCGATCTCGCTCTCTGGATCGACCTGATTTCTGAAAAAGTTGTGCAGGAACGGCCCACACAGGCCAGAAAACGGAGTGCGGCGGCCAGGCCTGCAACCTTTGAGCTGAGTCTGCGCGAACAACAAATCATTGCCCTGCTGACTCAAGGGTTGACCAACCGCCAGATCGCCGAGAGAATCTGGCTGTCTCCGAACACAGTCCGCAACTACATCGTCAACATCTGCAACAAACTTGGCGTAGACACCCGCCAAGAGGTGGTGATGCAGAGCCTGCAACTGGGCATTGTTGCGGAAGATCTGTAATCTGACCCGAAAAGACTGAACGCCTAAAGCCCCTTTCTCAAGATCCCTGCTCAGTGTGCCCGGGTTGGGCAGACAACGGCAGATCTCCCCAGACTAGATTATCCAGCATCTCCTTGAAGGGTACAGATGTACTGTAGAACGGCTGTATGGCCGTGCTATAGTATGGCCGGTTATTGCAAAAACATGGAACGAAGCCGGAGAGATTGTGTGGCCTGGATGGAGACAACGAAGATGATGTGCAGCCAACAGCCCCCCGTCGACAACCAAAACCGTCAGACTGTTTTGGTGCAAAGCCGTTTGAATCCTCCCGCTTTGCCTGATATCCTGGTGGGCCGGTCGCGGATCCAGAGTCGGCTGGCTCTGATTCCTGACCACAAATTGACACTTCTGACCGCGCCGACAGGGTACGGAAAGACGACTGCCGTCCTGTATTGGATCCAGCAGCAGGGAGTACCGGCGGGGTGGCTGACGTTCCTCAACGCCCAGGACAATCTTTTTACATTTTTGATTTATCTGGTGGCCTCGTTGCAGCGTTTGTGCCCTGGTCTCTGTGAGAAGACAGAGCAGTTGGTGCACGGTGGACAGGCGCCCGAGTCGATTCTGCTGATGACGTTGGTCAACGAGTTGGCTGGCCTGCCGCAGCCAGTTGTGCTCGTACTAGACGGCTACGACCATGTCGGCGATCGTTCGATCCACGACTTTGTGGCGGCATGGGTCGAGGACTTGCCAGCGACTGTGCGGCTGGTGATGACGACGCGCACGAAACCGTCCTTGCCTCTGTCGCGTTGGCGGGCGCGCAGAGAACTGGCCGAACTCCAGGCCGCAGATTTGTGCTGTGATGAGGCGGAAACTGCAGAGCTGGTGGCGGCCTGGTCGGATGCCCCAGTCACTGCGGCCGCGGTCCGGACAATCTACGAGCGAACCGAAGGGTGGATTGCCGGTGTCCAGCTGCTTGCCCTCTCCTTGCAGAGAATCTCCTCGGAGCAGGTGGTTGCGCTGCTGGCCCAGCCCAGCGACGCTTGTTTGAAGGTAGAGTGGCTGAACGAATTGGTTGTCGGCCAGTCCCCCGATATCCAGGAATTTTTGCTGAAAACTGCCGGGCTGGATCGGTTTTGTGCGTCGTTGTGTGCAACGGTGCTGGCGGATGAGGAGGGCAGGAGCCCCGACATAAGCGCCAGCCAGGCGATCCTCGATCGCCTGATGGCGGGGGGCTTGTTTCTGAATATGTTGGATGAAAGTGGAGAATGGTTTCGATATCATCCGCTGATCGCAGATTGGCTACGCAGCAGGCAGCAGGTCAACCAGGGGATGTTGAAACGGTTGTACCGGACTGCTGGCTGCTGGTTTGCAAGCCGTGGATTGGTAGAGGAGGCAGTGCAGTATTTGCTGGCCAGTGGCCAGGCCGACCGGGCGGCTGTGGTTGCGGCGGACTACGCCCAAGAAGCGCTCAATCTGGAGAATTGGCCGCAGATCGAGCGTTGGCTGGCTCTGTTGCCCGACGAAGTCGTGATGGCAACGCCAGCCTTGTTGTTGGCGCGGGGCTGGGTGCTGCAGTTTCGTTCTGCCTTCTCCTCCCTCTCCGATCTACTGCAGCAACTTGCAGGCCTCCTGGAAGGTGGTGGTGCAGAGAGCAGCGGCGATGCAGCGGCGATGCATGGGCAACTGGCTGTGCTCAATGCAGTGCTCTGGCACCACCACGGCGATCTGGCTGCAGTGCTCACTTATGCGGAGAGTGGGCTGGATCAGACCCCCGGGCACGCCCGGTATGTCAGAGGTCTGGCCTGTTTTTTGCGGGCGATGGCGCTGCATGCCCTGGGGCGCACGGTCGAAGCGGAAGGGTGGCTGAAGGATCTGCTGCGCAGCCAGGCTGGCCAGGTGGACACCTTCACGTTATGGGGACAGTTTGCGTTGGCCACGATCTACCGGCTGAACGGCGAACTGGTCAAAAAGCGGGAACTGGCAGAGCAGATGCTCTTTGACGCCCAGGCACAACACTTCCATGTCGCTCAAGGGTGGGCCTATGCCTATCTTGGGTATTGTGCCTACGAGTCCAATGAACTGGAGCTGGCGGCCAGCTACTACGCGCACGGCGCCGATCTTGTCTTTCTAGCCCACACCAGTGCTGTGCGCGAATGTCTGGTGGGGCTGGCCCTGGCGCAGATCGCTTTGGGGAACAATGTGGCAGCAGCGGCCGCTGAGGTCAGGTTGGCCAGCCTGCTCGCCGACAAGACGGCTGACCTGCAGGCGCTCAGCGCGTCTCTGGCAGTGGCGCGAGGAAATTTGGACGCTGCCCGGCGCTGGGCAGAGGGCTTTGTGGTCAACACGACACAGCCGTTTTTGTGCTGGCACCAGGTGCCAATGCTCACAGCGGCCTGGATCGAGGTAGCTGTGGGAACTCCGGCTGGCCTGCAGCGTTCGCTTGTCCTGCTGCATTCGACAGCCCATTGGGCACGGCAGCAGTCTTGTGGCTGGAAAGTGCTGGAGTGTGAGCTGTTGTATGCGTTGGCGCTGCAGAGACTGGGCGAGCAGCTGGCTGAACCCACAATCTGTGCAGAGGGTCGGAAGCTGTTTGCCGATGGGGTGGAGCGGGCATTGGCGCTGGGGTTTCGCCGGCTGTTGTTGGATTTGGGCGCTGTCTGCCCGGAGGTCGTGTACCGCTGGGCAGAGCAATATCCTGCGTTGGGACGCCGGGTAGGAACGTGGCTGGACTGGACGACAGCTGTCGTCGCAGAGCAGCCCCCTGCGGCCTCCAAGCCAGCAGAGATCCAGGTGCTGCTGTTGACCGACCGGGAGCGCGAGCTGCTCGTTCTGCTTGTGGAAGGGAAGAGCAACCGGCAGATTGCTGAGAAGCTCCATCTATCTGTGTATACCGTTCGCAACCACCTGGTCCACATCTACAAAAAACTTGGGGTGAGCACGCGTTACGGTGCTGTGGCGCGTTGTCTCAAACTCAAGCTGGGGTATCCGAGCGCTGCCAGGCGAACATGAAGCTCTGTGTGGAGCTCAGCTGGTGTCTGGAGGGTGGTCGGGGTGCTGGATGATCGCACAGAGAGTCGCCACTGTCCGCTCCAAATGGGAGCGTGCCCCTTCTGCGGGGGGGGTGCGGTCCAGGTAACCGCCGCGCCCGGTGTGATCCATGCCCTCCATGCGGAGGATGGAGGCGCGTCCTTGGCGCAGGGCACGGTTCCATTCGGAGCTGGCCATCCAGGACCAGCGCCCCGGCATGAGCAGACGCCAGATCTGGGCTTTGTCGCGGCTTCCCCAGAGATGAAAGGTGTGGCTGGCTGCCAGCAGGCCGGGGTCGCTGCTGAAAATTCCCCCCAAAGAGATGACATAAATGGGAGATTTTGTCCATTCGCGCAGGTAGGTGGCGGCACCGATGGCGATCTGGCCGGCGCCGCTGTAGCCGATCAGAAAGATTGGCACCTGGCTTTCTGGGTCGAAGTGGTAGCGCATCACCGTGTCCAACATCACTTCTGCCATTGCCTGGTTGTAGATTGGCCCGTACCGTTTGTCGGCAGCGATGGCGACTTGCAGCATGTTGCGGATGTTGATCAGATAGCCGGCCAGGGCGGGCCCTTCGAGCTTGCGGCGCAGCGCCCACTGCCACAGCCCTGCAAACAGTGGCTGACCGGTGAGGGCCAGGTTGTTGACCGAATAGGGGAAGATGTTATCGATCACGGTGGCGTGGGGCAGCTGCTGGCGCAGCCGGTCGATCAGGCCTTGTTCGCGATAGCTGAGTGTCTGGCCTGAGACGCGACCGATGCCCGAGAGGAAGAGCACATATGCGGTGCTGGTCTGGGCTGGAGGGGCGGTGCTGGTCGGCGCTGCTGCATCGTAGTAGATGGCATCCCCGAACCAGCCGGCCCACCAGCCTAGCGTCTCCAACGGGGTTAAAGAGGCCCAAAAGAGCAAAATGAGCACGGCTGCTACCGGCAGCAACAGCAGGTCAGTCCAGGAAGTGGCCATCGGCTGGCGGGTGGGTCTTGTGTGTTTTTCTGCGCACAGGGGTGAGGCGAACGGCACGGCGGCGGGTTTCCAACTGCTGGTACCAGTTCTGCACCTGGTGCAGGCGCAGGCGGGCCACATCTTCCAAACGAACCGTGAGGGGGACTCCGGCAGCCCGGTGCTGCAGCCAGGCTTGCAAGAAGAGAATGGGTCTGCCGACCGTCCGGCGCAGTGCCTGCATCAGCACCCAGCCCAGCCCGGAGACAGACAAGGCTTGCCAAAGTTCCAAGCCAAGGCCCGCCTGTAGAGCCACGACGATGGCTGTCATGCTCCAGAGCGACAGAAACCCCCAGATCAGATTGCCCAGATAGGGGGTCAGCTCAAAGAAGGCAAAAAGCTGGGGGGCGTAGGCCAGCCCGACCACGGCTGCGACCTGCTGCCAGGTCTGTCTTTGTGGGAACAGCAGGCTGCCTAGCAGCCAGATAGTCGAGACCCAGAGCAGGTATCCGACGATATGGCTGGCAATCGCGATCGACAGCGCCAGCACAAATCGGCGCGGTCTCACCCGGTTGAGAAAGAGCACCACGCTCTGGCCCAACGACCCAGAGACACCCGCCAGCAGCACGATCGACAGGGCATAACGCAACGCCAGGGCGGGTTGCTCCGACAGACGATAGATCGATGTATCCAGACGCCAGGAGAGGCGCAACGTATCCAAAAATTTGGGCAGCTCAATCTCAGACATAGTGTGCGTCGACCAGCGACTGTGGCAGGGTTGACTGCCTTCTAGTATACTGTGTTTCTGGCTGGATTGAAACTGGGCGTGGAGCCAGTGCCCTTATCCTGGCGGGCAGGAAGGGGCTCTGTACAAACGGTGAAGGAAGGTGTCGGTTTTGTGATGTGGACCGGAAAAAAGTCTCAGTGGGTTGTGGTGCTGGGGGCATGCGCAGCGATTGGATTGGGGGTCGTACTGGTGGTGCAGGCTCTGTCTCTTTGGCTGCTTCCACCCGTGCCTCCGGTCACCGATCGGACGGGGACACCGTCTGCGTCATCGGCGACGGCCGTGCCGACGCCAGTGCCGACGCCAGTGCAGACGGCCGTGCAGACGACGCCAGTGCCAACGCCAGTGACGGTGGCTTTTGACCCCAGCGTTCCGGCTGCGCTGCAGAAGGCGCTGTTGGCGCCAGCCATCGACCGTCTGCAGGTGGTGACCGGGCCAGCGGCGCTGCGTGTTGACACAGAGGATTTCCCGGGCGCTTCGCGCCTGTACACTGTGACGTTTGCGGCGGCTGTGCGATTTGACACTGTGGAGCCTGCTGTCGGCTGGGAAGCCCTGCGTGCGTTGTGGTCTGGGGCTTCTGTGGAGGAGCCTCTCCGTGCTTCTCTTCGTGCGACCGGGACGCTTGCTGTGCCCTGGCGTGCGGTGGCTGTGTTGACAGAGACACTGCCGTTGTTGACGCAGGTACTGGGTGATCCGTCGCCAGCGGTGGCTGGTTATGCGACCCAGCCTGAGCTGGTCGAGGCGGTCTGGCAGGGGCGTACGACGCTGGCGATTTTGCCGTTTGACCAGCTGGAGCCCAGGCTGGCTGTGCTGGCGGTAGACGGCCAAAATCCAGTGGAAAACAGTGCTCATTTTGACCCGGCCCGTTACCCTTTGGTGGCCTATCTCTACGCGCAGGGGGCTGCACGTCCGCTGCTGGCTGACCTGCCGTCGAACAACCGCAACCCGGCGCTGCTGACTGTGCTGACCATGACTGGGGTGACTGCGCTCTGCCGCATGACCGCTGCGCAGATCGAACAATTTGGGCCTGCCTGGCCTGCTGCTGTGGTCGGGCCTGAGCTGGCCCGCGCTGACATCACCCACATCAGCAACGAAGTGCCTTTTGTCGAGGGGTGTGCGGTCAACACCAACCCAGAAAATTTTAATTTTTGCAGCAAACCAGAATATATGGAGAGTCTCTGGGCGTCGGGCGTGGACATTGTCGGGATGACTGGGAACCATCAGAACGATTTTGGGCGTCAGAATGCTGCTGCGTCGTTGGCGCGCTACGAGGAATGGGGGATTCCTTATTATGGGGGGGGCAAAAATCTGGACGAGGCTTATGCGCCCCTCTATCTTGAGCACAATGGGAACCGGCTGGCTTTTCTGGGGGCGAACAGTTACGGACCGGCGATGGCCTGGGCGACTGCTGTGCTGCCTGGTGCCGCCCCCTTTGATCTGGCCATCCTGTCGGCGACGATCCGCGCCATCAAACAACAGAACCGGGCGGATCTGGTTTTTGTGGAGCTGCAGTACCAGGAGAGCTACGACGTGCAGCCGCTGGTCGATCAGCGGTTGGATTTCAACGCTCTGGTGCGGGCTGGCGCCGATGTCGTGACCGGTGTCCAGAGCCATGTGCCCCAGGCCATCGAATTTACCGAGGGCAACCTGGTGCTCTTTGGGCTGGGCAACCTCTATTTCGACCAGATGGGGGCGCAGGCCACGCGCGAGGGGATGGTGGTCAAGCACACCCTGTATGCTGGCCGCCATCTCAGCACCCAGATTTTGACGACTCTGCTCTACGACTACGGCCAGCCACGTTGGAGCACACCGGAGCAGCGTGCAGCGTTGCTGGAACGGGTGTTTGGTGCCAGCTTCTGGTAGCCGAATTGCTTTGTCGATCGCCGCAGAGACGCTGTATAATGGATTTTCATCTCTGGGACGACACTGTTGAAAAGTTCGAAAGGACAGCGTATGACAGCAAAAGTGAAAAAAAAGAGCGGCGCCGAGACTTCGAACATCGGTCTCTGGCTGATTGGGGTCAGCGTATTGGTGGTTGTGGGGGTCGTTGCGATCATCATTTTCAACCAACAGCGCACGGTGTCGGCGCCGGTGACGCAGCCCGAGGTGCCAACGGAGTGGATCGACCGGACCAGCCTGGGTGACCCGAACGCGCCGGTCGTTGTAGAGTTGTGGGAAGATTTTCTCTGCCCTTCCTGCCAGTCGTTCAGTCGGCTGGTGAAGCCGCCGTTGGTCGACACGTATGTCAAGAGTGGGCAGGTCCGGCTGATTTTCAACCATTTTCCGCTGCAATCGCACGCGCCGGGTTCGTTCATGACGGCGTTGGCCGCCGAGTGTGCTGCAGACCAGAATCTGTTCTGGCCGTACCACGACAAGGCCTTCCAGGTGATTTCGGTCGAGCAGCAGCGGGGGGCGACGTATGAGAAGCTGACCGAATTCGCCCGCACCGCCGGGCTTGATGTCGACAAGTTCCAAGGTTGTATGAACAGCCAGCAGCATCAGTCGACCTTGAACGCGTCGTTGGCGAAGGCAACCGAGTTGGGGCTGCGGTTTACGCCTTCGGTCATTGTGGACGGCACGCTGCTGGAAGAGTCCAGCTATGCCACCATCCAGGCGGCGATCGACGCTGCGCTGGCGGCCAAGAGCTGAGGGCGGCAAGGTCAATTGATGGAACGAATTTCGCTCTGGTTGAACCGCCACAGCATGTATCTGGCGTTGTTGACGGCATGGACAGCGCTGTGTGGAAGTCTCTATTTTAGCGAGGTGCGGGGCTATGTGCCCTGTGTGCTTTGTTGGTATCAGCGGATCCTGATGTATCCCTTGTCGGTGGTGATTGCGGTCGGCCTGCTGCGTCGTGACCCCCATCTGCCCTACTATGTGTTGCCCCTCTCGCTTTACGGGCTGGGGATGTCGACCTATCACTATCTGTTGGAGAAGACCGATCTGTTTGTGGGGGCGGCAGCCTGTACGCAGGGGGTGGCGTGCACGACACAGTGGATCAACTGGTTCGGTTTTGTGACGATTCCGTTTTTGGCGTTGGTGGCGTTTTTGATCGTGACGCTGATGAGTGTGATTGCGTTGCTCCAGGGGGAGCCAGCCGCCGAGGATGCAGCTGGCTCTTCGTCCCGGGCTCCCTGGCTGCGGGGCGCCGATTTCTTCTGAGGCTGTCCAGCCCAGCTCCTTTCCGACGCTGGTGTTGGCTCTGCCGCAGGCCGAAGCGGAGCCGGTGGGTGCAGGGGTGCGCGGTGAACAGCTCTACCTGCAGGCCTGTGCTTCCTGCCACGGTGTCGACGGGCAGGGGGTGGCGAATCTGGGCAACCCGCTGCGGGGCTCTGACTTTCTGGCTGGTGCCACGGATGCCGAAGTGTTGGCGGTCACTCGTCAGGGACGTGAGCTGAACGACCCTGCCAATACCAGTGGTCTGGTCATGCCCCCGAGCGGTGGGCGACCTGATCTGAGCGACGCCGATCTGCTGGCGATCATCCAGTACCTGCGCCAGCCATCATCGATGAGAAGTATGGAGGCAAGTGGGGAATGAGGGGCAAGAAGTGCAAGGGCTGGGCCAGGCAGACGCTGTTGGCCGCCATTGGCCTGTTGGCCGGGCTGTTTGGGTGGCAGCCAGCGATGCAGGCGCAGCCTGGGATCACGTCTCCGGCGCCTGGCTCTGCGATTGCCGGGGATGTGCCCATTTTTGGCAGTGCGACGATCGACACATTTCAGAAGTATGAAGTGCATTTCAAACAAGACCCCAGCGGGGACGATGCCTTCATTTATTTTGCCGGGGGCACAACCCCGGTGACCAACGGCCAGCTGGGGATCTGGCAGGCAGGTGCGTTGCCGCCAGGCACCTACACGTTGAGGCTGCGTGTGGTCAAGGCAGACGGCAACTATGCAGAGTTTTTCGTGCCCAATCTGAGTGTCAATCTGGCGCCGGCGGCAGAGGTGGTGGCTGGGACCCCGACGGAAACGCCGACTGCGACGCCGACCTTTACGCCGGCGCCGCAGCCGACCCCAGTGTTGGGGGAGGTCTCCCAACCGCAGGTGGAGGGAGATGACCCGACGCCGCTTCCGGAGGCTGTCGAGCAGCCGGCGGTTGGGGGGCAGCCGGCGGTTGGGGGGTTGTTGCCGACCCCGACGCCGGCCAGTCTGGAGCCTGCTGTGACGGCGGTGAGTGGCGGTTTGACGCGCGAGTTGGGGGAGGCCCTTGCCTGGGAGCGGCTGCGAGAGCAGTTTTGGAACGGTGTGCGCCTCAGCGCCGGGGTTTTTCTGGCGGCAGGCCTGTTGATTTTTGGCCGGCGCCTGTTGGGGTGGGCCTGGCAGCGTTTCCGCTGAGATGGCAGAGATCAAGATGGTGGTGGGGCTGGGCAACCCGGGCCTGCAGTACAGCCGCAATCGCCACAACATCGGTTTTCAGTGTGTCGATCGGTTCTCGGGTCGTCTGGCCATTCCTTTTGACCGGATGCAGCTGCGTGCGGCGACGGGCAGCGGGTTTGTGGAACACCAGGGTACCCGACAGAAGGTGTTGCTGGTCAAGCCGTTGACCTATATGAACGGCAGCGGCGAGGCAGTGGCGGCGTTGGCCCGTTTTTTTCGAGTCGAGCCGGCGGACATTCTGGCCATCCACGACGACCTCGATCTGGCGGCAGGCAAGTTGCGGTTGCGTGCCGGCGGTTCTTCGGGCGGCCAGAATGGGATTCGGTCGATCATCGACCGGCTGGGCAGCCAGGAATTTGCCCGGGCCAAGGTGGGGATTGGCCGTCCCCCCCGCCCTCTGGACCCGGCTGTGTATGTGTTGCAGAACTTCACGCCCGACGAAGAGCTGTTTTTCTCCCCGTTGCGCGACCGTGTGGTGGACGCCGTGCTCTGCTGGCTGTTTGAGGGGGTTGTCAGCGCGATGAACCGTTACAACGGTTAGTGTGCACGGGCCGCTCTGTTGCTCTACATGTTGGAGAGTCCCTGATGCATCTGTCTGGTTTGCCCGATCTGCTGGGACGTCTGCCGGCCTTTCGTGCGTGGCTGGAAACGTTTTCCATGCC
>JAPLGY010000063.1 GCA_026389955.1 Caldilinea sp.
CGATCTCCTGAAGGTAGTTGCGAGCCGCATCAAAAACAGATGTATAGTTGACCTGAGCACACTGAAGAAGTATATCCTCCAACGTTCCGGAAGCTTGGTTGTCAGGTAAAACATAGATCCCAAAGGACGGATGTGTGCCTGCAACTTCACCAGGATTCGCAGGAATCGGTAGGTCAATGTCTTGTTTCTTAAGTTCGACCAACAAACTACTGAAGCGTTGTTGGGGGGGGTGCTCTACGTCCGCATCCAGTATGAAACCATAGCTGGCAATTTGATTGTGATTCAGTACAGCGCAGGTTTCGTCGAGCATCTCGACCAGGCGGGTAATGCCTTGCGCACCATGAATCGCGATGGAGTGTGTCTCGTTTTCAAGAAAGACTGGCACTGGCACGCGCTTGAGCAGATTGTCATTGATGGGGAATATCTTGGGGATAACAGCTTCCCAAAACGGTTCTAAATACCGTTTGTAGGTAATGCGGCGCAGGCCATACTCCCTCAAGAGTCGGGCTGCGAACTCAATGTCATGCGGCCCCTCAACTACCAAATATCCGTATCGTTTCATTGTCTACCTCACATCAAGGCCACGCTCACTGCGCAGGCGAGCCAGCAGTTCACTACTGTAGCGCTTTGTTGGCTCTCCAGGTTGCCCGAGTCGATAGCACACGAGATGATCTGGCGCGTTGTTGTGCACTTCCAGTAAGGCATCGACGGCCTCTAGACTATGTGTAGTGGCGAACAGTTGCACATTGTACCGTTGACAAGCAGCGAACAGCCACTGGTAGACTTTATTCAGGACAGAAATGTGAATTGCCGTCTCGATCTCGTCAATCAGCAAGACACCATCTTTGACTTGGGGCAATGTAAGCGCCATCATGATGACTCGTCGCACACCATCACCAAAAACGCTTAATGGTGTCAAACCAGTCTTTTTGTGGTCCACATACAGGCTCGTTCCACCTGTTTCGATGAGTTGAAGCCCAAGAATTCCCGAATCAAATTGACGAATTGGTTCGAGCACCTCTTCAACTTCTCTGTTGAGCGCTGCCCTGCTAAATCGCTCAATCTGAGATCTTTCTGTACGGTGCGAAACCGGTGTAAGCGTCCTGACTGGTAAAGAGAATGAATCTGGTGACTTTGGTCGATAGAAGAATTGGGCTGCTTCCCAAAAGATAAAGTTGGATTCCAGTTGCTTTGTGGGCTCAGTCACAAAAAACAAGTCATCAATTTCAGCATCGATTTTGACCTGCAATTCAGCACCCTGATAGGTTTCGTCAGGTTCTCTGGGCAGAGACCGCCATTGAGTACGGGACAGTGTGGCTTCATCCGGTACGCCGCGGATTTCCTGGTATTGTGCAAAAACGGATTTCACACAAAATGCGCCGTCGGCATGCATCTCAGTCTGTCCGTGATATAACCCACTTGAGGACTGATCAATCGTTTGCGGGAACAGCCAGCGCAAAGAAGACAGGCGTACGATCTGGGTTGTTCCGCCAACTGTCTCGCGCCGTCGGGCAGTGCTCAGCCATTCTATCGGATCAAATGGGCAACAGAAGGTGGCGATAGCCTCCAACACTGACGTCTTCCCAGAATTGTTGGCGCCAACGAACAGATTGACTGGTCCCAGGCGGTTGAGTTCCAAATCTCGCAATCCCCGGAATTGTTTGACTTTTATGTTCTCTAAGTGTTGTGCCATCAGCGACTTTCCTTTGCCCTGGTGAGAATGCCCACAAGATTGTACTACAGCTTTAGGGGATTCTGTTCCATCAGCACGATGTACCGCATCCTGGCTGAGCATGGCGAGGCGAACAAACGCCGGCGCAGCAGACACATCCCACCTACATGCGGCCCAGGCCGCTGGCGACAGCGCAAAATCAGGTCTGGAGTTGGGACATCACCCGGCTGCGAGGACCGGACAAATGACAGCACTTTTCTCTGTATGTCACTGAGTTTCCTGACCCCTCTGCACCCGCCATCGCCGCCTTTACCGGGCCGTGACGCGCACCGCGCTCTCCGGCCCGGTCACCACAACCAGCTCCGCAGAGATCGCCAGCCACTGCGCCATCTCCGGCTCCGCCAACAGGTCAAAATAGGCGTCGCTGCCCAGCACCACCGTCGTCACAGCCATCGTCTCCACAAAGCCCGTGTCCACCCAGAGCGCCCCCTCACTGCCCTCCTCGGTCAGATAGCCGCGCAGCACAAAACTCCTGCCAGCCACATACCGCACGGTGGCGGTCGTCCCCACGGCCACCTCGGCCTGCTGCAGCGCCGCCCGAGCCTGGCTGGCAGCCACAGCCGCTTCGCCTGCGGCCGGAGCCGCATACATTTGGTCGGCCTGCGCCAGCGCCTCCGAACGCAGCTGCTCAGACGAAACCCCCAACTCCGCCAATGGAATTTCTTCCCCAGGCCGCAACGGCTCCAACACCAAAGAGGAGGTGTAGGGCGTCACAATCCCATAACGCACCCCCAGCTGCGTGATCTCTTCCACCAGCTCCGGGTCAGGCCCGTTGCGCCGGATCAGAGAAAGCAGCTGCCCTATCTGACGCATGGCCCACAGCCGCGCCACCGCCGGGTTGCCGCCCCCCACCACCAGCGTGCGCTCCGGGTAGACATACAGGCGTGCTTTGCCGTTGACCTCCCCCGCCAACGCCACCTCCCCCGTCCCCCCCGCTGTGTAGCGCCCAACCGCCACCAGCTGACGCCCGGCAAAAAGATCGGGCAACGGGTCGGGCGACAACGCAGTGACCGTGAAAGGCGCCCCAAACGTAAGCTCGATCTCTGCCAACACCGGCGTGCTCACCTGCGCATAGAAGGCCCCGACCGCCTCGTCGATCGCCGCATCAGGCGCCACATAGTGGCTCCCCCCACGCAGCTCCGCCGCCAAAATGTCGAGCAGATCCGTGTTGACATCGTAGCCCACCCCAAACGTGAAGAGACGAGGCGTCCGCTCGGCCGGCAAATGGCCCAGGGCGTTGCGCACAATCGCGTCGACCTCCGTTTCCCCCTGGGTCGGCTGGCCGTCGGTCACAAACAAAATGTAGGCCGGGCGGGCAGACTCCCCCTCCGCCACCTGTGCCAACGCCTCCAACAACGCCCGGTTGATGTCGGTGGAGCCCACTGCACGCAGCCCCTCAAGCCAGCGCACCGCCTCCCGCTGCCCAACACCATCAACCGGCTGAAGCGCCTCCCGCCACAGCGCAACACCGCTGCTGAACGCCACCAGGTTGAAACGATCGCCAGGACGGAGCGACTCAACAATCGACTGGACAGCCGCACGAGCTTGTTCCAGCTTGGCCTTGCGCATCGACCCGGAAACATCCAACACCACCACCAGATCCCGCTCGACAATCTCTTCCCCAGCCAGACCTGGCGCTGCCAGCAGCACAAAGTAGCCCTCTTCGCCGGCAGGTTTGTAGGAAAGCAGGCTCAACCCAACCGCCCGGTCGTCCGTGCCCCAATACAGATCAAAGTCGTTGGCTGGCAGTTCGCCCGCCGTGCTGTAGGTGACGGTCGCACGGTCGTCCGCACTGCGCTCGACGCTGCTCGGAAAATTCGGGGTGTAGAGCGCACGCAACCCTGACGCCGTCTGCAGATCCACCCGGATCGAAATTTCTTGCGCCCCCACCTGGCCCAGATGGCGCAGGCGCAACGGAACATGGAAGTGGAACAGCCCGTCGACCGGCTCAACCCAATAGGTGTAGACAAACGACACCGTGCGCGTCTCACCCGGTGGAATGGGAAAGACGCTGGTCTGAAAAATACCCCGCTCCCAATACTCCAGCAGCGCCGGGTCCCGTTGAGCCCGGACGATCTGTTCGTAGATGCGGCGAGCCTCCTCCCGGTCGAGCACACGCCCTTCCAACACAGCGCCATCCACCGTCATCTCGACGTCGGAGACCGCAGCGTCAGCTGGCAACGGGAAAAGATAGACCCCCTCAGCGACCTGCCCGGAACGGTTGCGCAGCAGCTGGGTGACCTGCACCTCCACCAGCGGCCCGTCCACCACCGCCTCGACGCTGTGACGCTCGACCACAACCTGACGCGCCAGCAGCGGCGCAGGAGGCAATTCTCCCTGCGCAGAAATGCCCTGCGCGCCCCACAGACCCGCCAGAAACACAGCCCCTATCCAAATTTTCTGCCAGAGAAGTCGTCCCCATCGCATAGCCGCCTCCGTCATTGGGTGTGAAGAACGATCACACCCAATGACGGAGGCAAGAGGACAAATGTTCCAAGAAGTAGAACTGCCCTTTCCTGCCCCCCTGGGATTGGGGGTCAGGTCAGTTGTCGATCAACGGCAGATAGGTGCCGATCGTCCGCACCGCTCCGTCCGTCTCCCCGACCGGCGCGCTGAAGTTGGCCAGCAGCATCCCGGTCTGACCCGGCGACGCAGCCGCACCTTCCTCACTTTCGTTCCAGACAAAGTCGAGCGAACTGGCCGGCGCAATCTCCACAAACCCCACGCCGGCCGCCTGGGAGGCCGCAACCTGCGCAGTCGGGAAG
>JAPLGY010000716.1 GCA_026389955.1 Caldilinea sp.
GCCCAGAACGGCGGCGGCCCTCTCGTCTTCGACGACGGCCACCACAAGTTCGCCCTGGCCTGGTCCTTTATGGGACAGGCCGAAGCCGTCCACGCCTGGATCGGCGCCACCGAGGTCGCACCCGGCGCATTCCTCGATGCCCCCTCCATCATCTCCTGGAAGTTCGCCCACGGTCGCATCGGCGCACTCGAAGTGGTCTATTCCCCAGAACTGGTGCTCGATACCCAACACTACGCCCAGGACGACCGCATCGAAATCACCGGCACACGCGGGGTGATCTGGGTCACGCGCGGCCACGGCAAATTGCTCGATGTGCCCCCCGTTGTGCTCTACCGAGACCGCCAGACCCGCACCTTCTCCGATCTGCCGACCGGCTGGGAGTTCAGTTTTATCCATTCCACCCGCCACGGGATCGACGCCCTGCTCGCCGGGGAGCCACCCTGCCTGACCGGCGAACAAGGACGCGAAGTGCTGCGCTTTGCGCTGGCCGCCCAGGAGTCCGCACGTACAGGCGCTGCAGTCACCCTGTGACCGGCCAGCTCCCCCCATCCCTGCAAGACACTTTTTTTCATTTCTGCGAGTTCCTACTATGCCTCTGCACCTGAACGGTTCTGAAATCATCGTCGAAATGTTGATCCGAGAAGGCGTCCCCTTCGCCATCGGCATCCCCGGCCACGGCAATCTGCCGCTGGTCGATGCCCTGCGCCGACGCCAGGACGCCATCCGGGTGATCCTGCCCCGCCACGAGCAGGCCGCAGTCCATATGGCCGACGGCTTTTTTCGCGCCTGCGGCAGACCGCTGGCCGTCTACACCTCGATCGGCGCAGGCGCAGCCAACACCACACTCGGCCTGGCCACCGCATATGTCGATTCGATTCCCCTCCTGCTGCTGGTCGGCGAAACCCACACCCATATGCGCGGGGTCGGCGTACTCCAAGAAATCGACCGCCAATACTGGTCTGACCTCCCCCGCACCTTCGACCCGGTGGTCAAACGCAGCTGGCGCATCGACCAGGCCCGCCAGCTCCCCCGCGCAGTCAGCCAGGCGTTCAATACTATGCTGACCGGACGCCCAGGCCCGGCGCTCCTTGCGCTGCCTATGGACGTGCAGGCCGAAAGCGTTGCCCTGCACGCACTGCCCGACCCGCTGACACGACGCCCCCACAGTCTGCCCAGCGCCGATCAGGCCACCCTCCGCCAGGCCGCTGACCTGCTCGCCTCGGCCCGGCGGCCTGTCATTGTGGCAGGCGGAGGGGTCGTGCTCTCCCAGGCCGAAAAGCCCCTGCTGCAGCTGGCAGAATACCTGGGGGCTGCAGTCGTCAGCACGATGCAGGGCAAAGGCTCCTTCCCCGAAAACCACCCGCTCTACGGCTGGCACATGGGCAGCAACGGCACAACCTGCGGCAACCACCTGACCACCCAGGCCGATGTGCTGCTGGCAGTCGGGGTGCGCTTCGCCGATAAGGCAACCTCCTCCTACCGCCCCGGCTACGCCTTCTCAATCCCCCCCTCCAGGCTGATCCACGTCGACATCGACCCCTTTGAAATCGGCAAAAACTATCCAGCTGAAATCGGTATCGTCGGCGATGCCGGTGCGGTGCTGCGCGACCTGCTGGCCACACTCCAGACACAGCTGCCCGCCCGCCCCTGGCAACAAAGCCCCTATACCACAGAAATTGCCGCAGAGGTCAGCCGCTGGCTGGCCAGCTTCCACCCCCTGCAAACGTCCGAACAGTCTCCCCCAACAATGGGACGGGTCATCGCAGAGGTGCGCCGCGCCCTCCCCGAATCCGGGCTCGTCTTGACCTCCTCAGGCAATCTCCAGGCCCAAGTCTTTCAAGAAATGGCCTTCACCCAGCCTCATACCTACCTCTCAGCCGGCGGGTTCAGCACAATGGGCTGGGCCTACCCAGCCGCACTAGGCGCCAAACTGGCCTGCCCAACACGCCCCGTCGTAGCCCTGGTCGGAGACGGCGATTTTTTGATGACCCTCCAGGAACTCGCCACCGCCGTACAGTACGAAATCCCAGTGGTCGCCGTCGTCTTCAACAACCAGGGCTGGCAGGCCATCCGCGATCTGCAGTGGCTGGCGTTCGGCGAAGACACCCCCTACGGCACAATGTTCGAACAGGACAACCGCCCACTCTCCCCTGATTTTGCAGCCGTTGCTGCCGCATTCGGCGCCTACAGCCGACGAGTAGAACATACAGCAGAGGTCGCCGCCGCCATCACAGACGCACTGGCCGCCAACCGCCCAGCAGTCGTCGAGGTGCTGATCGACCGCCAGCTCGGCACTTCCGGCGGCCAGGCTCCTGGCTGGTGGGATGTGCCGGTGCCCGGCTATTTTCCCGATCGACGGGCCGCCTACGAATCCGAACGCAATGAAGAGGTGATCTGATGCGCTACCAGCTCTACATCGATGGACAGTGGGTAGATGCCCACAACCACAGCACCTGGCGCGTGGTCGACCCTGCAACCGAACAGGTCGTTCAAGAAGTCCCTTTCGGCGACAGCTACGACGCAGAA
>JAPLGY010000040.1 GCA_026389955.1 Caldilinea sp.
CCGCCTTGGTCACCTTCAAGGCGTCTTCCAGACGCCGCTTTCGCCGTTCGCTCAGTTCCAACAGCTGCGTTTGATGGATTGCAGCAGCAGCAATCGCAGCAAAAATCGGAAAGACATCCTTCTCTTCCTGGGTGAATTCATGGCGCACACGATAATAAAAAAAGAGAGCACCGACCACCCCGTTGACGCTCAGCGGAAAGTCTCTTGCCGGAAGAGAAACGGATCCCTTCTGCCCCAGGGCACCGACCACCCCGTTGACGCTCAGCGGGAAGGCAGCCACCGAGACGATCTGTTCGTCGTTGAGAAAAGAACTCTGTCCGAAAACAGAATTTTTCCGTACATCGGGCACCCACACCGCCTCCGGCTGCCGCACAATCTGGTCGACAAGAACCCGTTCCACCGGGTTGTCCTGCGTCAGCGCTGAGATGCCCTGTAGGCCCCGCCGAGGCCCCCTCACCAGCCTGGCACTGCCCGGCTGATAATACCAGATGGTTACACAGTCCAGATCAGGGGCTGCCTCAAACGAGTGTTTCACCACCGACTGCAGCGTCATCTCCAGCGACGCCAGCCGTGTGATTTCCTCAGCGGCGTCGAGCACTCCTCGCAGAAGCCCCTTCCGGCGGTAGAGGCTGCCGATCACCAGGCCGGCAGCACCCGCCAGCTCGACAATACGCTTTTGGTCGCGTTCAAAGAAGGCATCAGGACAGGCAGCAGACGCGGAGAGAACGCCAAAAATTTTGTTGTGGTGGTACACCGGCGCCGCCACAGCCGACGAGACCAGAACGCTCTGGAGATCCCCTGCCGCCTCAAAGTGGGTCGCCAGAAAAGGACCGTTGAGCGCACACACCCGCTGTGCCACAGGGTTCTCAGACAAAGTAGACTCCACTTTTTCAGGAGGCTTGCCCGGAATATTGCGATAGATCGTACACGGACTGTCGGGCGCACCACAACCGTCGCGCTTTTCCTGCATCACCATCAGCTCCACACGATCGGCTGCAGACAGCAGCTCCTTGGTATTGGCCAACAGCGCCCCAATCGCCTTGTTGTCATCCGCATCCGGCGCCAACGCCGCCTCCAAAACATACCGCAGACGATTCAATTCCTGGGTACGATGCTGGTCCTCCATCGCAGCGCTGCCATGAGCAGCCCCAATCGACTGACAAGCGATCTCTGCCAGCTGCTCCACCAATTCTTCGTGGTGCCGATCAAATGGATGGACCGTCGCATAGTTGACCAAAAGAATCCCCAACGGATCCTTGGTGGCATGCGACAGCAGCGCCATCCCGATAAACGCCCGCACGTTGTGCTTCTGAATAAAGGCGTGCTGCTGCACTGGCACATCGTCGAACACCAATGGGCTGCTGCGCACATCCGAGATCAGCACCTTCCCCACCCGTCGGATATGGGCATGCATCCCGTTGTGGCGCGGCTGCGTGGAGATGACATCGATTGCCGAGTATTCCAGGCCGGCACAAGCAATTTTTTCCGTCCTGTAGGCGATGGAGCCCTTGTCCATCGGATAAATCACGACGCTGGCCGCCCTCAACAACAGACGCGTCTGGCCACAAATCTGCTCGAGTACCCTCTTCAAGTCTTCTCCATACTGCATCTGGCTCAGCACCTGCTGGCGCAATCCAGCCACCTGCTCGCGCTCGGAGGAGGTCAGCTCTTGTTGCTTCTGACACCAGCTGTTCCACAGCTGCCCCACATGCAGCAGGAGATTCGCCAACTCATCCAACAGAGACAGACGCACAGGTTCGTCGGTGAACGCATTGTCGGCAATCAAAATACCCGCCAAGTCGTCGCCGGTCAGAATCGGAGCCACCACACAGACAGCCGTTTTTAGATCGGTGAAGCCAGCCAAATAGGGTTCGGCCAGATAGTCGCTCAGCTCGGCCGCAGCCACACATACAGGTTTGTTGGCGATTTTCTGCCAG
>JAPLGY010000313.1 GCA_026389955.1 Caldilinea sp.
GTCTGGCAACCTGCCAATGTCCAGAAGATACAAAGAATGAAGAAAATTCGCCATACGGTGCGTGTCATGGCATCCCTCCTCTCGGTCGCCGTTGACCGGAAAAGCAGGCCACCAGCGCCATCGCCCTCTGGAGAAAGGAGGACGACGTAGATGATGACCGTACGCTGACCAGATGGGTCACGCATCTTTCTCTGCTGCCAGCCCCAGCCCCGCCGCTGACAACAAGAGCCTGCCTGACCCAGGCCTTTTCACCGTCTCCTTCCAGTATAGCAGAAATTTTGCCCGATAGATCTGGCCGCAGTTCTCAATTTGAATGGATTGAGAACTGCGGCTTGTCGTGGGAAGCGCTGACTGCTGTGCTTCAGGCTTGACGGGACACTAGACACGACAAGCTCCCTTAGTCCACTTTTCTTTTCGCCCCATCGGGGCGCATGACTTTAGAAGCCGGTGTGCATTGACTGGATACATAAAATTCATGCACCTCGCAAGGGCGGCATTTGGCCTGTTTGGAATTGTGCTGCAATCTGTTGTGATCTGTTGTATGCTCCTTGGCAGCAGTATGCAGCATGTGCCCTGGCTGAACGTATGCTTGCTGCATCTCCCGAAAAGTTCCCTGTGTGTGTTCCCTAAAGGAGAAGCGTCCTATGCGTCGTGTCTGGCTCTTGACCCTTGTGCTGGCAGTGTGTGCGTTGGCAGTCAGCTTCGTACTTACAGAATCGTCGCGTGTGGCAGCTGGCAGCAAAACGGTGAGAGCAGAAAACAGTGCTGTCACGATTCAGGCGTCTGAGGAGATGACAGGCATGGTTTACCTGCCGGTAGTAGCATCAATACCCCTCTTCGACACTGCCGAAGAGATCCTGATCCCTGCTGGCAGCTTCCAGATGGGGTGCGACAGCAGCAACCCGGCAGAGTCGTGCAATAGCTGGGAGCAGCCCTTGCACACGGTGACGCTCTCCGCCTATTCTATCGACAAGTATGAAGTGACCAACGCCCGCTACAAGGCGTGTGTGGCGGCCGGCGGGTGCACAGTGCCAGGAAGCGTGGATTCTTCCAAGCGCAGCCCCTACTACGGCACGAGCACCTATGCGGACTATCCGGTGCTCAACGTTGACTGGTTCCAAGCCAACGCTTTTTGTGCGTGGGCTGGCAAGCGGCTGCCGACCGAGGCGGAGTGGGAAAAGGCGGCGCGCGGGAGCAGCGATACACGCAAGTACCCGTGGGGCAACAGTGCCCCGGATTGTACAAAAACAAACTACGACTCGTGTGTCGGCGACACCAGCCGTGTGGGTTCCTACCCCAGCGGAGCCAGCCCCTACGGCGTGATGGACATGGCGGGCAATGTGGATGAGTGGGTGCAAGACTGGTATGACAGCAGCTACTACAGCGTGTCACCCAGCAACAACCCACAGGGGCCGGAGACGGGGACGTATCGCGTGCTGCGGGGCGGGTCGTGGGTCAGCTTTGACTTTGTCGGCGACGTGCGCTCCGCCCTCCGGTCCGTTCTTCCTCCCCGTCCTCTGGACCTCGACTCCAACGGGTTCCGGTGTGTCCGCTCGCAGTGATTCTGGCCTTTTGGAAGGGGGGGAGCCCAGGGACAGAGCCCAGGAGGTGCGGCCACAGACTGCAGGAGTTCGGCGCGCCGCGGTGGCTGTCAGGCGAGCAGAGAGACCTGTCGGAGCACCTCGTCCACGACCCGCATGCCGGCGGGTGTGTGGGCTGCGACCAGGTCAAAGTGGCCGGCAGCGGGCAGCACCGTCAGCCGGGCTGGGTCCCCTTGGGCTTGTGCCTGTTCGACATACGCGGCAACCAGGTCGAGCGGCACCAGGGTATCCTGCTGGCCGTGGATGTGGACATGGGGCACCCCCAGCGGGGTGAGCGCAGCCGGTGATGCTGCGTCGTAGCGGTCGGCGACGCTGGCAGGTGTGCCGCCCAGCAGCTGGACCACTGCGTCGCCACAGACCCGCTGCTCGGCAGCATGGCGCAGGTCCGGGATGCCCGCCAGCGAGAGGACACCTTGCACTGCCAGTGGCGCCGGGTGAAAGAGCAAGGTGCCGGCGGCCAACCGGCGCCGGCCTGCCAGCCACAGCGCCAGCTGGCCGCCGGCCGAATGGCCCACTGCGACCACGCGCTGCAAGTCAAGCCCGTGATCGGCGGCCACCGTCGGCAGGAAATCGCTGGCCGCAGCCACATCCTGCAGCGTCTGCGGCCAGCCTCCCTCGTCCCCAACGCGCCGGTACTCGATACTCCAGACGGCCACACCTCGCGCAGCCAGCGCCGCAGCCAGCTGGCCCAGCGGCTCCAACCCATAGGCGGCCTGCCAGCAGCCGCCATGCACCAACACCACCAGCGGCGAGGGGCCTGCTGTGGCCGGCAGGAAGAGGTCGGCAAATTGGCTGGGATGTGGCCCGTACCCGTAGCGCCGGGTGGGGAAACCCGGCGCCAGCTGGCAGTATTCTGTGACGGTGAACAGGGGATCTTTCTCCTGCTCAGTCTCTTCGTTCATCAGGCCCGCTGCGACGCCGCACCCTGTTGCTGGTCGCTTTTCATATGGCAATTTTTGTACTTCTTGCCGCTTCCACACCAACAAGGGTCGTTGCGCCCCACCTCGAGACCACTTTTTCGCACGGTTTGCGGGGTGCTGCTCTCGCTGCGGTTGGTGCGGATGTTGCGGGCGATCGGGGAGACCACAGCAACGGCAGGCTTCACCTGCTGCTGCGCTTTGGCCTGCTGAACCGAGAAGACAGAGCGCACCGTGTCGCTGCGGATCGCTTCGACCATCTCGCTGTACATGTCGAACGCTTCCCGTTTGTAGGCGACGACCGGGTCCTGCTGGGCCAGCGCCCGCAGCCCAATCCCCTCGCGCAGACGGTCCAGGTCGGTCAGGTGGCGGACCCAGCGGCTGTCGACGGCCCACAACATGATCTGTTTTTCCGCCTGGCGCATGAGTTCGGCGCCGACAGCCAGCTCTTTGGCTGTGTAGGCCGCGTAGGCCAGCTCGGTGGCGTCTTGTTCGATCGCCTCCCGCTTCATCTCCTGCCAGCGCTCTGCACCGACCTCTTCGGGCAGGTGATGGACGAGCGCTCGCAGAGCCTGGCTCAGCTCTGTGAGCTGCCATTCATCTTCCAGATCGCCCACGGTATGTTCGGCAACCAGGGCACCCACCTCATTGGCGATCATGTCCTCGATTGTCGGGCGCAGCGACGGCTCGGTCAGAATGCGCCGGCGCTGGTCGTAGATGCGGTTGCGCTGTTCGTTGACCACTTCGTCGTAGCGCAGCACATGTTTGCGGATATCGAAGTTGTAGCCTTCCACCTTGGTCTGGGCGTTTTCGATCGCCCTGTTGACCAGACCTGCTTCGATCGGCACGTCATCCTCGACCCCGAGCCGCGCCATGATGCCGCTGATGCGCTCGCCCCCAAACTTGCGCATCAAATCATCTTCCAGACTGAGGTAAAAGCGGCTGGAGCCAGGATCGCCCAGACGGCCAGAGCGGCCGCGCAGCTGGTTGTCGATGCGCCGGGCTTCGTGCCGTTCGGTGCCGACGATGTGCAGCCCCCCCAGCTGGCGGACAGCCTCCTTGTCCCGCTCGACCGCATGCCATTGATCGCTCAGCACCTTGGCCCATGCGGTCGGATAGCTGTCCGTCGGGTCCTGGCGGCGTTTGAGCAGGTCAATCGCATGGCTCCACGCCAGCTGCGGAATCGCAGCCAGGTCGACCTGTGCCTTGCGCAGCTGTTCGCGCGCCAGCCCTTCGGCGTTGCCGCCCAGCAGGATGTCGACCCCGCGGCCAGCCATGTTGGTTGCGATGGTGACCGCGCCGGGCCGGCCTGCCTGGGCAATGATCGTCGCCTCCCGTTCGTGGTTTTTGGCGTTGAGGACTTCATGGTCGATCCCTGCTCGACGCAGCAGGCCGCTGACATACTCGCTGGTCTCGATCGCCACCGTGCCCACCAACACCGGCTGCCCCGAACGATGCTTTTCCTGGATGTCGTCGAGCACAGCTTTGAATTTGGCTGTCTGGGTCCGGTAGACCAGGTCGTCCATGTCCTCGCGCACCACCGGCCGGTAGGTCGGCACCTGCACCACCTCCAGGTCGTAGATGCGTTGGAACTCTTCTTCCTCAGTTTTGGCGGTGCCGGTCATGCCGGCCAGCTTGTTGTACATGCGAAAGAAATTCTGGAAGGTGATCGTGGCCAGCGTCATCGATTCTTTCTGAACCTTGACCCCCTCTTTGGCCTCGATCGCCTGGTGCAGCCCTTCCGAATAGCGGCGCCCCTCCATCAGCCGGCCGGTAAATTCGTCGACAATGATCACCTCGCTGCCGCGCACGATGTAGTCCTTGTCGCGACGATAGAGCGCAACCGCACGCATCGCGTTGTCCAGATAGGGCAGCATGTCGAAATGTTCGGGCGCATAGAGGTTGTCGGTCCCCAACACACGCTCGACGTAGGCAATGCCCTCCTCGGTCAGCGTGGCCGACATTTCCTTCTCGTTGATGGCGTAGTGTGTCTCAGGGGTCAGACGCTTGGCCAGCGCAGCAACTTCGACATAGTAGTTGGAACTCTCTCTTGCTTCGCCGGAGATGATCAGCGGCGTGCGGGCTTCGTCGATCAGGATGTTGTCCACCTCGTCGACGAT
Organism: Caldilinea sp.; assembly: GCA_026389955.1. The sequence goes on from JAPLGY010000313.1 coordinate 4,639, forward strand.
GGCGTAGTGCAGCTCGCGCTGTACGGTGCGCCCAAGGTCCTGCGCCATGTTGTCGCGCAGGTAGTCAAAGCCGTATTCGTTGTTGGTGCCGTAGGTGATGTCAGCCCGGTAGGCTTCGCGACGTGCGGTCGGGCGCAGATACTGAAAGCGGTCGTCGGCGTTGGGAAATTCCGGGTCGAACAAAAAACTGCCCAGATTCGGGTTGCCGGCGCTGTTCTGGATCACAGCCGCACTCAGCCCCAGCAGATGGTAGATCGGGCCCATCAGCTGGATCCCCACCTTGGAAAGATAGTCGTTGGGGGTCACCAGATGGGCACCACGCCCGGTCAGGGCGTTGAGGTAGAGGGGCAAGGTCGCCACCAGCGTCTTGCCTTCGCCTGTTTTCATCTCGGCGATGCGTCCGCTGTGCAACACCATGCCGCCCAGCAGCTGTACGTCGTAGTGGCGCAGCCCGATCGTGCGTTTGCTTGCCTCGCGCACCGCAGCGAAGGCTTCGGGCAGGATCTCCCAAAGCAGCTTTTCTTCCTCTTTGCGCAGCTCTTTTTTGATGCGGTCCAGCTCGACCCGGGCAAATTTCTGCTCGTCTGTCCCGAGCACGTCGAGATATTCCTGTTCTGCTTCCGCCAGCGCCTCCCGCAGTTCTGTGCTGGCCGCGACGATCCGAGAACGGAAATCCTGGGTCATGGCCCGCAATTCCTCGTTGCTCTTGCGTTCAAAGGTCTTTTCCAACCCGTTGATCGTCTCGACGACCGGGCGAAATTTTTTGAGAACTTTCTCGTTGGGGTCGCCTGCAAGGGCATAGTATAGCTTTTTAAACATATTGGTTTGTTGACCTCGATTGCTGCGAACGACCGCACGGTTGCTTGCCGATCGATTTTGCAGACTTTATTCTATCATGGAATGAAACAGGGTCAATTTGGCAAAGCTGGCTGGAAAGAGGGACGCTTTGTAGTTTCAGAGTCCTCTTGTCCAGATTTGTGCGCCGAATCTCGGGTGTTCTTTCTTGGATTGCACTGGCCTGCGGTACCATAGAGTCCACTGAGATCGATCCGTTCACATTTGGGGGGAAGGCAACAAACCGTGAAGGCGCTACTTGTTTTGCAGGACGGTTCTATCTACGAAGGGGAATCCTTCGGGGCTGCGAAGACAGTCGTGGGGGAGGTGGTCTTCAACACCAGCCTGACCGGCTATCAGGAGATTCTCACCGACCCCTCTTATCGGGGACAGATGGTCTGCATGACCCTGCCGCATATTGGCAACACGGGCGTCAACCCGGAGGATGTCGAAAGCGACCAGCCGCAGGTCACAGCGTTGATTGTGCGCGAGGTGAGCCAGGTCGTCTCCAACTGGCGTGCCCATGCAACCCTCCACGACTATCTGGAGCGGCACGGCTTGCCCGGGATCAGCGAGGTCGACACGCGGGCATTGACCCGCCGTCTGCGCGAGAGCGGGGTGCAGCATGGCGCGCTCTGCACCGACGGTTCGCACAGCGCCGAGGCGCTCCTGGCCCTGGCCCGTTCCTGGCCTGGACTGGATGGCCGTGACCTGGTGCAAGAGGTCACCTGCGGGGAGCCGTACAACTGGGTCGACGGGACGCGCGTCGAGTGGACGCCGGTTCCAGCAGGCCGCACCCACCATGCGACAGGAGCAGCCCAGCCCGACGAGAAGCGCCCTTGGGTGGTCGCCTACGATTTTGGTATCAAACAAAATATTCTGCGCCGTCTCACCAGCCACGGGCTGCGCGTCACCGTGGTGCCCGCTACGACGCCGGCCAGCGATGTGCTGGCCATGCGGCCTGACGGCATTTTTCTGAGCAACGGGCCGGGCGATCCAGCCGCTGTCCCCTATGCCGCCGCCGCTGTCCGCGAACTGCTGGAGAGTGGGATCCCGATGTTCGGCATCTGTCTGGGCCACCAGATCATCGGGCTGGCACTGGGGGCCCGCACCTACAAGCTCAAATTTGGCCACCATGGGGGAAACCAGCCGGTCAGCGACATCGATGTCTCGAACGTCCAAATCACGGCGCAAAACCACAACTATGCGGTCGACGAACACACGCTGCCCCCCGACGTCGTTGTGACCCATCGCAACTTGAACGACGGCACGGTCGAAGGCTTGCGGTTGAGCGACCGCCCTGTCTTTTGCGTGCAGTACCACCCCGAAGCCAGCCCAGGGCCGCACGATGCCGACCTGCTCTTTGAGCGTTTTGCCGACCAGGTGAAACGCAGGCGGTAAGGCGCCCGCCGCCGCGAACGAACTTGCGCTCGCCAGCTCACCAGACCAGCCGCAGCGACTTTGCCAGCTGGCGAACCGCCTGCAGCTCCTCCATCTGGAGCGCGCCTGTCGGTGCACTGCGGGACCTGGCAGGGGCCAGGTACTGCGTCAGCAGGCTCACTTCCAACGCAGGCCGGCTGGCCAGCCACGTCAAGACCGGCAGGGTGCAGCATTCAAAGTGGCCGGGCATCAGCAGGTGGCGCACAATCACCCGCTTGCCCTGCGCCAGCCCATAGTCGATGGCCTGCGTCACCACCTCCCAGTAGCCGGGCATGCCACCCATCCTTTCCCCACAGCTGGCGGGCCCCACCTCTGGCCCAAATTTCAGGTCGGGCAGATACAGGTCGATGCTCCCTGCAAGCAGGTCAAGTGCAGCAGAGGTGAGGTAGAAGTTGCTGTTGAACACCGCTGGGATCTGGCGCCGGGCACCGAGCTCGGCCAGCGTCGCCACGATCAGCGGGATGTGGGGGGCCGGGTCGCCGCCGATAAAACAGACCGAACGCGCACCCTCAAGGTGCAGCGGGCCGTACACCCGCTGAAAAAGATGGCGTGCGCCGGCTGCAGCAGCATTTCCTCCCCGCAATGCAACATTTCGCTGGCTACGTAGCTCTGCTGCCCGACACGACAGACCCCCTGGGCCACCCCGTTGCGCTCCTCTGCCCGCCGCTTCCCACAATGGTGGGGGCACAGATGACAGTCGCTCAGATGGCGGGCCGCCCCTTCGACAGCCTCTGCTGCGGCGTTCATCGCCCCAACTGCTCGCGCAGCCGTTCCAAAACGCTGAGCTGGCGCACCCATACGACCCGCCCAGTCTGGCGCTCTACGACCACAACCGCTCCGCCCACCAGCTCTTTTTCTCCCAGATAGAGGGTATACCGCCGGTTGCTCGCCGCTTGCCAGCGGTAGTGCGGAGCCAGGGCCTGCAGTTCGGGGGGAAGCTCCCAGCCAGGCGGCAAGCCCTCGGCAGACGCGCCCTGGTGCGCAAGCGCCCGGCAGGTGACGCAAAACCCATTGCGTTCGACGCAGGCGCTGCAATACTGCTGGCCACACCCTCTGCAGCCCGCCGTGTGTCCCTCGCAGTACAGGACAGCACAGCTTCCACAGCGCGGGGCGCACTGCGTGCAGAGCAGGTCGCAGCAGACCCCACACTCGGCCAGGTCGCGATGGCAGACAAGATGCCCGCATCCTGCGATCACAATGCGATGTGCAGCACAGAGGGCACGCTCGCAGACCACGCACTGCCCGACACAGGCCGCACAGCCCAGGTGGCCGCAGACTGCGCAGCCCGCCAGATCGGTGGCCAGCTGGCGGCAGAGCGGGCATTCCTGCAGACAGCTGTAGCAGTAGGGGAGGCGGGTGCCCCCGCCTTCTAAACGCCGGGTCGTCGCTGCCTGTTCGTAGTAGCCAGGCCCGACGCTCCGGCCACAATGGCTGCAGGCCACCAGACAGCTGCGACAGAAACGCTGGCCGCTGGCCGCACAGAGGTCAAACTCGGCGCTGTACTGCTGACAGCCCGGACAGCGCACCGCACAGCGCGGACAAATCAAGGCAGACTCGCCGCGCGCAGCTGCGACGCTGTCCACGCGCAGATGGCTCTTGCACTGGCGCACAGCACAACGTGCACAGCTCCCCTGACAGCTGTGGCAGACGGCATCCTGGCAGAGTGGACAGCTGCTGCGGTGGGCGGCGCAGCTGTGCTCTCCACAGGCCCAGCACAAGTGCCCACAGGTTGCACAGTTTTCTGCACCGCAGACCGGGCAGGCTGCCACGCCACAGCCCGTACAAAAGAGCCCGTTGCAGCCACTGCACAGGTGCGTGCAGCGTTCGCAGGTCAGATGGCCGCCGGCGTCGACCGTGATGCTCGCCGTTTCTTCTCCGCAGCTGTGACAGCGTGGGCGGCGCACCGCCCCGCGATACCGGTCGTACTCGACCCGCGCAACCACTGTGTGGCGGTCAGTGCTCAGGGTCAGCTCCGCCGTCGCCACCGGCAGTTCGAACACCGCATACCCGACCAGCTCGATCTCGACGCGCAGCCGATGGTTTTCGGTCTCCTCGGCGATCTTGCGCTGCAAGTCTGCTTCGAGCAGCCGCCGCCGTTCGCCTTCCGGGTCGTGCAGCGCCTGAATCTCGTCGATCTGCTGTTGGTAGTAGGTGAGCAGACGGCTGAGATTTTTGTAGAGCCGCGGCAGGATTTCCGCCTCGTGCTCGACTGACTTCACATCGGCATAGTAGGTCGCATAGCGCCGCGCCATCTCCGACAGCCGCACCAGATGGGTCAGCGGCGGCAGTTTCAGAGGAGGCTCCTCCCCTTCGGTGCTGTGTTCGGGCAGCGCAGGCAACGCATCGGCCAGCAGCTGCGCCAGCGCGCTCTCTGCCAGCTGCACCTGCCGATGTTCCGTCTCATCCAGCCAGACAGTGTAGATCTCCTGCCGCTTGTCGTCGGCACGGTAGGTGATCCGCCAGGAAAAGCTGAAGAGCCGCTGTGCCTCTTCCTGCATGCGCAGCCGGGTGATCGCCCCATTGGTCGGGCGCACCGCTGCCAGCAGGGCTTCGCCGCCCTGGTGGCGGGCGGGGGCCCTCTGCAGCGTGCAGGCTCCCCGCTGGGCGAGGAGCGCCATCATCTGGTCAAAAATACGGCTGCCCTGTGCAACCAGCTCGCCCGCCTCGGCAGGATCTCCTGCTCGAAAAGTGAGCCGGAGCTGGCTGCCCCCGAAGTGGCTGTGCAGCGCCACCGGCAGCTCCACCTCCAGCAGCTGACTGTCGCCGCTCCCCGTCTCCCGCACCGCAGCGTCGAAGCTGGCAAAAAAGGAGCGGGTGAAAGCGGACAAGGGATTTTCTGGCGGCGGGCTCTTCGCTGGCGAATGTCTCATAGGGTATGATTATAGCTGCAACAGGGGAGTTTTCTGAAGCGCCGGGGAGCTCTTGCCGGACAACTGCAGACCTGTTGTTTGAGAGGAACTGTTTGCAGAGCACGGAGATCACCATGACCCAGATCACCCAGATTTGCCCGCAGTGTGGCGACAGCTTTGTCCTGGATGCCCGCTACTGCACCCACTGCGGCCACGACACAGCCCTGCCGGCCGGACAGAAATTGCTGCCAACACTGTTGGGCCAGGCGGCTCTCCCGATGCTGGTAGGGGCCGCTAGCCTGGCGGTCAGCGCCGGCTGGCAACTGTTGCGCCATCTGCTGAGCCGGCCTGCCTCGCCGCCGCTCGCCAGTGCCCCCCCCCGCCCCCGCACCACGATCCGTATCCGCACCTCCTGGGTCGTCGGAGATGCCAGCGGCAACTGGCGCAAAGGCCATTCCGACCAGACGATCGAGATCGACTGATTCCGCGCACCGACCCGCTGCCCCTCACTCCAGCGGGATCGGATCGCCCATCACAGGAGGAGGGACTCGCCAGAGGATGTCGAAGAGCGCCGCAGCCATCGCCGGAATTTCACGGGTCTCGGACCAGGCGATCGAGCGAGGGTGATAGGGGCGCCGGTCCGCCACGACACCGCTCGCTTCAAGGCCTAGACTGGAACAGAGAAAAAGCGCACGCGGCAGGTGAAAAGCCTGGGTCACTACCAGCAGCTGCTCAACCTGAAAAATTTCTTTGGCACGATAACAGGAGTCGTAGGTGCGTCTTCCGCCATAGTCTGGCTGGAGAGCCGCCGGCGCCACCCCTTGCTGGAGGGCATAGGCGACCATGGCACCAGGCTCGTTGTAGTCGGGCTGGCTGTTGTCCCCGCTCATCAGGAGTTTGTCGACCTTGCCCGCTTTGTAGAGCGCGATCGCAGTCTCTACCCGGTCGCGCAACATGCCGCTCAACCGGCCATCCCCATAGACGCGGGCACCCAGCACCAGCGCTACCCGCGCCGAGGGCGCCTCTTCTGGGGTGTAGAGGGTCGAGCCATACCGCCATTTGACCCACTGCTGCCAGCCAATGCTGCCAGCCCCTACCCCTATCAACAACACGATGCTCAACCAAAACAGCGTCCAACGCCGAATGCGAAATCCCATAGCGTACCCTGCCAGATACAGCCTCTTTTGCCGGTGGCGCTGCTGGCGGTCAGCTCACCCGCGCACGATCCTGCTCGACCTTCTCAACGTCTCTGCGCGCCGGTCGGTTCCGACCGCTTTATCAAATGCTCCGACGAACTCCCCTGCCTTCAGGCGGGAGGGTTCATGGATACACTTTCCAGATCTCGTAGAGGGGGGTTCCATCCCGCTGGGCAAATCGACGTTCCAACACAGGGGTCCGCCCCTGAGCTCTGGCCATTGCAAAAAAGTGGTCGGCTCGCCCCTGGAAGACTGTGGCGGCAGCGCTGTGCAGCAGATAGACGTTGTCCGGGTTGTCCAAAAAGGGGCGCAGCCGCTCGTTGAACCCCGCGTCGGGCGCCGACGGCGATGCGTAGCCAAAGATCTCGATCGGCGTCACGCTGCCAGCAGTCAGATAGCGCACCGGCGCGTCAATCCCCCAGTCCAGGGCGATCGGTGCCCCCATCCCGTTGTAGCGCAGGTGATAGGCGAGCGGGTAGCTGGCGTCGGAATGGCTGGCCAGGCCGCCGCTGGCAGCCAGCGCGCGGTGGTAGCCGACGCTGTGGGTCAGGTCCACGGCCAGGCTGGCGGCCAACAGCGTCGCAACCAGCGGGCGGCCCCAGCCACTTCGCCCAGCCAGCAGGTGACCGCCTGCCAGCCCGACCGTGGCCAGCACCAGCGGTTGCAGCAGCGCATAGTGGGTGACAAACAGGTCGCTGACAGTGAAGACGCTGGCCAGCACGGCCAGAGCCAGGAGCAGCAGAGCCGGCAGCACAAGCCGGGGGGCACGCCAGGCACCCGCCCCGGCTACGACCAGAGCCACCCACGGCGCCACTGGGTTGGCCAGCACCGTCCCCAGATACCAGAATTGGTCGCCGCGCAGCACCTGCACAAACTGCGCCAGCCGGGCTATCAGGTTGACGCCGACCGCCAGATTGTCGACCCCATAGTAGCTGTGCGTCAGGTTGTCCCCCAGCGCCGCCAGGGTTCCTCCACTCTGCAGGTTGAACCAAAACAGCGGCAGCAAAGGAAACAGGAAGGCAGCCAGCGCACCCGGCAGGGCCCGCCCCAGCTGCCGTACGGTCGACTGGGAACTTGCCAGCCGACCCCAGAGCAGCAGCAGGCCCAAAGGCGCCACCACCCAGACGGCCAGCAGCTTGGCATAGAGCGCCAGGCCAGCCGCCAGCGCAGCCCAGCGCAGCGGCCGTGCCTCGCCACTGCGCAGCCAGCAGATGCCCTGCCAGAGCATCAGCGCCACCCACACCTGTGTCAGATTGGTGACGAAGATTCCCTGGCGGCTCCAGAAGACAAAACTGGGGGAGCCTGCGACCAGGGCAACCGCCACTAAACCTTCCAGCGTCACGGGGATCGGCCTGCCCTCCTGGCTGTCGTGCCAGACCACCCAGGTCGACACCGCACGCTCCAGCAGCAGCAGCGTCAGCAGCCCACACAGAATCGGCAGCACCCGCAGATTGGGGACCCCGATCCCACTCAACGCCAGCATGGGCAGAGACAGATAGACGTTGAGCGCACCGATGTAATCCTGCACCATCAGCGGAAAGGTGCGCCCCCCCCACGACAGCCCGCTCTCGCGGAAGGCCGTCACCGGGGCTCCAGTCAAGATCTGCATGGCGTTGAGCCCAGCCTCGCGCGCCTCGTCGTAGTGCAGACCCGGCAGACCCAGCTGATAAAAGGCCAGAGCCAGGTAGAGGAGCAGAAGCAGCGCAAGACAAAAAAGACGCATGGAGGTCACTCAGCGACCAGGAAAACTTCCGAGATCATGCTCTGGTAGTTCCAGCCGCTGGCATAGATGCGGATCGAATCAATACGAGCCGGTCGAGTTTCCTTCAAAAGCTCCATCAAATTGGGAGAGCGGTAGGTGTACCAGTTGAACGGCGGGATCTTCTCGCCGTTGAGGATCTTCCAGTTGCTGTTTTCAGGGTCCCGGTAATAAAAGCCATGTCCCCAGGCCAGCTGCTTGCCATAAATATCGGTGTAGTTCACCTCGACCCGCAGCGGGTATTCGGAGCTCAGATAGCCGGCCCCCGACAGGCTCTGAAAGAGCAGCTTGACGTCCAGCTGCAACATCAGCCGGTCGTAGACGTTGACCTCTTTGTCGATGAACTGGCGGATGCCGACCTCGGTGGGCACGTTGTCTTCCCCCTGACGCACGAAATAGGCGACGCGTCGGCCATCGCGTTCCATGATGCTGACCTTGCCCGGCGTCACATTTTGGGCGATGACATAGCTTTCCCAGGAATCGCGCATCTCCTGTGTGAAATTGCCGTTGCGCAGCAGATTCTCAGTGGCAACCACCGGCTGGTCGGCGATGGCCGTCGCAGTGATCCAGGCGCGCAGGCCCGAAGAGACAGCCAACGCAGGATGGTTTTCCTTGAAGAGCAGCGCCTCGCCAGCGCTGACTGTGATCGCAGTCTGTTCGGCAGTGACGGCAATCTGATAGCTGCCCGCCCCCAGTTCGATGCGGCCGTGTGGGGTGACCAGCACCACTGCAACCGGACGCTCTACACCGCTGTTGGTAAAGACCCGCAGCTGCCCCCGTTCGACCGTGAGCAAAGCCTGGTAGGGCGCATTGCTCAGCTCGAAGAGCGGGCTGCGCATGCGGTCGAGCTGCAGCCGAGTTCCTGAAAAAAGCTGGAGACTGCCCAGTGCAAAGTCGTTCTCTCCCTCGCTGATCAGCCGCACCGTGGCCTGGGTCGGGCTTTCTCCTGCTTCGACAATGCTGCCTTCCGCCACCTGCTCGCGCAGCTCAGAAACGGCGATCGGCTCCAGCGAACGGGGAGGGTAGAGCAGAATCGTGCCCTGGATGGGGTCCAGCACCGCGTTCTGGCGTACTGTGGCGTGTTCGATCCAGTAGCGCAACGTGAGTGGGACCGAGATCGAGAGCACCAGAAAAACAGCAAAGCTGGCCAGCAGCACTGTCCAGGCCAGCCGCTCGGGGTTCTCGCGCATCCGGCTGTACGGCAGCGGGCTCCAGAAAGGGTCAGGTGCAGGGGGGCCGGTGAGCCCTGAACTCATGCAGGATCCTCTCCGTGGCTGGCACGGGGCGAGCCTGCGGACGCAGCCTCGATCTGAACAGTGAGCCGTTCGATCCAGTGCAGGGCGTCGCGGTCGTTGGGGTTGACCGCCAGCGCTTCCTGGAAATAGGCGAGGGCACGCGACAGGTCGCCCCGCTCTTTGTAGATCAGGCCAAGATGATAGTGCACATGGGGGGTGGCTGCATCGAGCGCCAGAGCACGCTCGTAGGAGTGAATTGCACGCAGCTGCTGCTGCGGGCCGGCCAGTTCGAGCCGGCCAAGATGGGCGGCAGCCAGGTTGCACCAGAGCATCGGATTGTGCGGATGCAGTTCGGTAGCCTTGCTGAGCACACGCACCGCCTGGCTCCACCGAGCCATCAAAATATAGGCGCCGCCCAGGTTGATCGCCACATCGACGTTGGTTGGTGCCTGTTCGTACAGTGGCCGCAGCTTTTCGACAGCAGCCTGGGGACGGTTGCTGCGCAACAGCCAGGCACCCTCGCTCAGCGCACGTTTGAATTCTTCAGATACCCGGTCCACAACTCTTTTCCCTACGTTCGTCTGTTCCGCCACATTGCCTCAAACAGGCTCCTTGCAGGAGCACAATACTTCTTGCCAGTATACCACAAGCCAGCGTCTGTTTCAGGAGACACCCCTGGGCGAGTACAGCACCCCCTGCCTGCACCCCCTGCCTGCACCCCCTGCCTGCACCCCCGGCCTACAGCCGGGCCGGGGGCTCGTTGCCTGCTTCGAGAATGGCACGCCGCACGTTGACCAGCGGCAGCAGGATCAGCCCGGCCACAAAAAAGATGCCGACTGCCAGCACGGCCAGCCGGTAGCTGCCGCTAAACTGGATCGCCAGCCCAAACAACAAGGGGCCCAGCCAGCTTGTGCCGCGCTCGCTGATCTCATAGAGGCTGAAGTATTCGGCCTCCTGTCCTGCAGGGATCATCTGCGAAAAGAGCGAGCGGCTCAGCGCCTGGCTTCCGCCCAGCACGAGCGCGATCACGGCGCCGAGCAGGAAAAACTGCTGGCCGGTCTGCAGCAGCGGCGAGTAGGCGTAGAGGGTGACACCGCTCCAAATGACCAGGCTGAACCAGATGGCCCGCTGGGCGCCGATTTTGCGGGCCAGGTACCCGAAGAAGAGGGCACCGAAGAAAGCCACAAATTGCACCATGAGGAAGAGCAGGGGGAGCACGTCGGCGCTCATGCCCAGCTCTTCGGTGCCAAACTGAGAGCTGAGCGCGATCACTGTCTGGACGCCGTCGTTGTAAAGCAGGTAGGCCAACAAAAAGAGCAGGGTCTGCGGGTAGCGCGGCAGTTTGCGCAGCGTCTCGCCCAGTTGGCGGAAGCCGATTGTCAGGTAATGGCCGTCGGGGGGCAGGCGCCGTCGTGGCTGCCGGTTTTGCAGCCAGCGGAGCGGCAGCAGGGTGAAGATCCCCCACCAGAGGCCGGCGGAGGCCAGGCTGATGCGCACGGCACTGCCGCTGTCCAGGCCGATGCGGTCGCGCAGCGTGAACAGGAGCAGGTTGGCCAGCAGCAGCAGCCCGCCCCCTAGATAGCCCAGCGCCCATCCGACCGATGAAACCCGGTCCCGCTCCTCTGGGCCGGCAATTTCGGGCAAGAAGGCATTGTAGCAGACGAGTGCAGCCCCAAAGCTGAGGTTGGCGACCAAAAAGAGTGTCCCGCCCAGCAGGTAGGTGTCCCCTTGGACAAAATAGAGCCCCAGCGTGGCAGAGGCCCCCAGATAGGCAAAAATCGCCATCAGCCGTTTTTTGAGATGGGTATAGTCGACGATGGCTCCCATCACCGGCAGGATCAGCACCTGCAGCAGCACAGAAAACGAGATCAAATAGGGAAAAAAGGCGTCGGCACGCACCGGGATGCCGAGCGGGAAGACATATCCGTTGCTGTCGGCTGCTGCCCGGGCGACAGCAGTCAGGTAGGGGCCTAAAAAGACAGAAACGACCGTCGTCGAGAAGGCCGAGTTGGCCCAATCATAGAAATACCAGCCTCTCTGTTCACTCGTGCCCAACAGGGGGGGCGGGGCAGAAACGGTCGTTTTCATCGGTCGCAGCTCCTTTGGAGAGTCCAGCCTGTGCAGGGGGAGATCTCCTGCACAGGCTGTTGTTGCTCAGGCGGGGACAGGAAAAGCGGCCAGCAGCTCACCGACCGCAGCCTGCACCTCTCCTTGCAGCTGTGAGTGGGTGGGCTCTTTGGCGATGGCAGCGATCCAGCGGCCGATTTGGACAAACTCGGCCGGGCCGAGGCCGCGGGTGGTGGCTGCCGGGGTCCCCAGACGAATGCCGCTGGTCACCAGAGCCGGCTTTTTGTCGAAGGGGATCATATTTTTGTTGCAGTGGATATTGGCACGATCCAACGCCTGTTCGACCAGCTTGCCGGTGATCTCGTTGCCGTGGGCGTCGCTGCCAAGCACGCTGAGATCGACCAGCATCAGGTGGTTGTCGGTGCCGCCGCTGACGATGCGCAGCCCCTCTGCCTGCAGCGTCTGGGCCAGTGTCTGGGCATTGGCCAGCACCTGGTGCTGGTAATCGACGAAGGCAGGGCGGGTGGCCTCGCCGAAAGCTACCGCCTTGCCTGCGATCACGTGCATCAACGGTCCTCCCTGGGTGCCTGGAAAGACGGAGCGGTCGATCTCTTTGGCCAGCTCGGCCCGACAGAGAATCAGTCCTCCTCGCGGCCCGCGCAGGGTTTTGTGGGTTGTCGTGGTCACCACATCACAGTAGGGCACCGGGTCGGGGTGCAGCCGGGCGGCGACCAGCCCGGCAATGTGGGCCATGTCCATCAGCAGGCGGGCCCCAACCTTGTCTGCGATCGCACGCAGCCGGGCAAAGTCCCAGACCCGTGGGTAGGCGCTGGCGCCGGCGACGAGCAACCGCGGCTGCTGTGCTGTCGCCAGTCGTTCGACCTCGTCGTAGTCGATGCGTTCGCTTTCGCGGTCGACCCCATAGTGGACGAACCGGTAGAAACGCCCAGAGTTGTTGAGGTGGAAACCGTGGGTCAGATGGCCGCCGTGGTCGAGTTTGAGCGCCAGAACGGTGTCGCCAGGTTTCAACAGTGCCAGGTAGGCCGCTTCGTTGGCCTGTGCCCCAGAATGGGGCTGGACGTTGGCATGGTCGGCGCCGAACAGCACTTTGGCTCGTTCGATTGCCAGGCTTTCAGCCACATCGACCGCAGCACAGCCGCCGTAGTAGCGTTTGCCAGGATACCCTTCGGCATATTTGTTGGTCAGAACGCTGCCCACCGCTGCCAACACCGACGGCGAAACATAATTTTCGCTGGCAATCAGTTCGATGCCAGTAGCCTGACGGGTTCGCTCCAACTCGATGGCTGCATACAACTCTGGGTCCGATTCTGCCAGCAGCTGGCGAGGGTCTGCCTGGTCGACCCATGCTGGCAACGTCGCAGAAGAGGAGGATAAAATCTTCATGACAAAGTTCCTTGCACACGAAATGGATAGGAGGGTTGCCTGCACAGCAGTCAACAACCCCAGAGAACTTAACACGCTTTGCAACATTCGTCAATCTCTGTTAGGCTGAACAGACAATGCAGATTCTCATCACGGGCGGTGCTGGTTTTATCGGTTCTCACAGCGCAGACGCGGCGCTGGCGGCTGGCCACAGGGTGCGTGTGCTTGACAACCTCTCCAGCGGCCACACTGCCAATCTGGCACCTGGGGTGGAGCTGTGGGTCGGCGACGTGACCGACCCTGGCTGGGCACGTCGGGCAGTGGACGGCTGTGATGCGGTCCTGCACCTGGCTGCGCTGGTGAGTGTGCCCCAGTCTTTGGCTGAACCGCAGCAGACCTATACTGTCAACACGACCGGCACTGTGACGCTGTTGGAGGCGGCTCGTGCCGCGGGCGTCCGGCGTTTTGTGCTGGCTTCCACTTGCGCTGTCTACGGTGACCTGCCGGGCCCGCACGATGAAATGTCGCCGGTGAAGCCGCTGGTGCCGTATGCCGCCAGCAAGTTAATGGCAGAACAGTGGGTGCAGCTCTACGCCCACGCCTACGGGATGGAAACTGTGGTGCTGCGGTATTTCAACGTCTATGGCCCACGCCAACGCCCAGATTCCCCCTACAGTGGGGTGGTGGCCCGCTGGTGCGCGGCAGCCAGCCGCAACGAAACGTGTACGATCTTCGGCGACGGCCACCAGACACGCGATTTTGTGGCTGTTCAAGATGTTGCGCAGGCCAATGTGTTGGTGGCCACCCAGAAGCTGCCTGCCTGGGGTCAGCTCTATCAGGTCGGGACCGGCGCGTCGGTTGCGCTCAACGACGTGCTCGCTGCCCTCGACAGCATAGCAGCGAGCCCGCTGCAGCGTTTTTACGCCCCGCCGCGCGCCGGGGACATCCGCCATTCTGCTGGAAGCAGCGCCCGCCTGCAGCAGCTCGGCTGGCGCCCGACCCTTACCCTGCGCGAGGCGCTGGCAGCTTTGCTCGCCTGTCAGCCCTGAGCAGAGCCGCATCAAAAGCCCGATAAAAAGCCCGATGGAGAAACCCGACAGAAGGTGCGCTTCACAACGCTGAAACCAACGGGCTTGAGTCGGTTGCAACCGTTCTCTGCTGCCAGGCCGACATGGCGGCGCCGACAATTCCTGCTTCGTTCATCAGCTGGGCCTGCACGATTCGGACGGGCCGGCGCAAATGTGGGGCAAACTTGTCAAATTTTTTGCTGACACCGCCGCCGATGATGAAGACGTCGGGCGAAAAAAGCAGCTCCATCAAAGTCAGATAGTGGTCGACCCGCTTGGCCCACTCGGGCCATTTGAGATCCTGGAGCTTGCGTACGCGGTCGGAGCAGTAGTGTTCGGCATGAATTCCCTTCATCGGCAGCGGGACATGGCCGAATTCAGTGTTGGGCAGCAGCTTGCCGTCGTGAAAGATGGCACTGCCGATTCCGGTGCCAAAGGTGAGGAGGATGGCGATGCCTTGGGTGAACTCACGACCCGCTCCGAAGGTCATCTCGGCCACCCCCGCAGCGTCGGCGTCGTTGAGCACGTGAACCGGCTGGCCTGTGGCCTGTTCGAAGATCTGCTGCGCCTGGGCACCGATCCACGACGGATCGACGTTGGCTGCCGAGAGCGTCACGCCGTGCCGGACAATGGCTGGAAAGGTGACCCCGATCGGGCCACTGTAGTTGAAATGGCGGACCAGCTGGTCGACGACCGTGGCCACTGCGGTCGGCGTCGCCGGTTGTGGCGTGGCAATCCGATGTCGCTCCCCGATCAAGTCTCCGCTCTGCACGTCGACCAGCCTGCCCTTGATCCCGCTGCCGCCAATATCGATCCCCAAAATCTGCATGGCTCGTTTCCTTCCCATCCTCTCAATTTGATCGACAAGTCGCTACAGTCTACACGTTTGCCCTCTTCTCGACAAGTAGGTCAATTGGGCGGTCCAGTTGCGTCGGCGAGGGCCGCTTCAACCCACACGAAGATCAGGTCGTTGACATTGGTGTGGGTCGGCCCGGTCTGGAGCAGGTCGTTGCAGCGCTGCAGGTAGGGGTAGGCGGCGTGGTTGTTCAACGCCGCTTTGGCTGCCAGCCCCAGCATCCGCCCACGTTGCAGGGTCGTGCCGTCTACCAGCCCGCCTGCGCTGTCGGTCGGGCCATCGCTGCCGTCTGTCGCCAGGGCAGCTACGCTGACGCCCTGAGTGCCGTCGAGCAGGCAGGCTGCGGCCAGCGCCAGCTCCTGGTTGCGCCCGCCTTCTCCGGCCACAGCCCCGAGAGTCACTGTCGTCTCGCCGCCCAGCACCAGACAGGCTGGAGCCCGGCAAGGGTGACCGCTGGCCTGAATCTCGCGAGCCAGCGCCACAGCCAGCCCTGCCACCGTTCTGGCCTCGCCTTCGACAAAGGAGCTGAGCAGCAGTGTCTGGTAGCCAAGCGCCTCGGCCTGACGGCAGGCGGCCAACGCTGCTACACGGTTGTCGCCGACCACGCAGGGCGCCGCGCCGCTGAACAACGGGTCGTCGGGCTTGGGGGTTTCAGCCAGCAGCCCCTGCCGACCAGCCTCCAGCCGTTCCAGCACAGCTGCTGGCAGCTGCAGCGCGTAGCGTTCGACCACCGCCCAGCCATCAGCCCAGGTGCTGGGATCGCCGACGGTCGGCCCGCTGGCGATCACATCGAGCGGGCTGCCGACGACGTCGCTCAACACCAGGGTCGCGACCTGGGCGGGCGCCGCAGCCCGGGCCAGCTGTCCCCCTTTGACCAGGCTCATATGTTTGCGCAGACAGTTGATCTCGTTGATCGTGGCCCCGCAGCTGAGCAGCGCGTCGGTCATCGTCTGCAGATCGGCCAGCGAAATGGCAGCAGGAACTTCCAACAGCGCCGAACCTCCGCCGGACAGCAGCGCCAGCACCAGATCCGCAGGCCCAGCTTCTGCCAGCAGCGCCAGCAGCTGCCGCCCGCCGTCGACGCCGGCCTGGTCAGGGATCGGATGGCCCGCTTCGACCAGGGTGACACGCCGGGTCGGGGCCATGTGCCCCCTTTTGACGACCACAAGACCGCCAGCGAGCGCGTCCCCCAGCACATCCTCGGCCGCCTGGGCCATCGGCGCACCGGCCTTGCCTGCCCCCACAACCCAGACCTTTCGGATCCGCTCCAGGTCGTAGGCCTGGTTGCCGACCCAGAGTGTTGCATCCTCTCGGCGCAGCTGATGGCGCACAGCGTGGTACGGATCCACCGCCTCAAGAGCTGCCTGCATGATGGCCAGATAGCGCTGCCGTGCAACCGGATTGGGAGAAAGAACACGCAAGTCGAAGGCCATCGTTGCAAAACTCCTCTGCATCAAACAGTCTGGGGAAGCACAGATCGATGCGCCCCCAGAAGGCTCCTTCTAGTTTAGCAAATAGGTCGAGAGAACCCGCAGCAAATGCTGCTTGCTTACACACAGAGGGTGGTGTGCACGCACACCACCCTCTGCACACAAAGGAGGAGGAAGAAACAGAAACAAGGATACAGCGATCGTCTGATGCGCGGCAGTGAGGTTGGATACAATTATCGAACGGTCAAACGGGAATGCTGCTTCCAGCTACTCGAGATTGGCGTGCCGCTGCAGCAGCGCCACATTGTCCTGGGCCAGCTGTTCGGCCAGCATGGCCCCCACGCAGTCAAGCACCACCGCCATCGCCTGTTCGAGGGCATTGGCATCAGTTTTGACCGAACCCGCCGGCACGACGACAGCCAGGTCTGCCAGGCTGGCCAGCGGGCTGGTGGGTTCGGCGGTCACGGCCAGCAGTTGGGCCCCGTACGCTTTGGCCTGGCCCGCCAGTGTCACGGCAGTAGCGGTGCGCCCGCTGCCTGACAGCACGACCAGCAGGTCGCTGGCTGCAATCGGCGGTGTGGTGACATCCCCGACGACATATGCCTGCAGTCCAAGCTGCATCAGCCGCATCGCAAACATGCGCGCCAGCAGCCCGCTGCGCCCCACTCCCAGCACAAAGATCCGCCGCGCCGCAAGCACAGCGGCCACCAGGGCATCGGCGCTTTCGTCGCGAACGCCAGCGAGAATAGCTGTCACTTCGTCCAGGTCACAACGGACCCATTCGGCAAGCTTCATGGCAGGGAGAGCCTCTCACCAGGATCAGCTGCGCAGCTTGCCGGCGGTCTCGCGCTCCACGCGGCGCACGATCCGCTCCCGCAGCCTGGCAACGTCTGCGTCCCGCAGATTCGCCTCCTGGCTCTGGTAGGTCAGCCGGAAGGCCAGCGATTTGCTGCCAGCTGGCAGCGGGTCACCGCGGTAGAGATCGAAGAGTTCGACGGCGGTGAGCAGGGCTCCGCCGGCCATCTGGATTGCAGATTCGACAGCGCGCACGGTGACCGCCTCGTCCACCACAAAGGCCAGATCTTCCACAACCGATGGGTAGGCGCTGATCGGGGCCATCGGGTCGTGGTGCCAGTGGGGCCGCAGCAGCCGTTCGACACGCAGCTCGGCTGCTGCCACGCGCACAGAGGGAAGGTCGAACGCCAAGCGCACCTGCGGGTGAATTTCGCCCAACAGACCTGCTGTTTGGCCTGCGATCAGCACCTCGGCGCAGCGCGGGCCAAAGGTGCCCGTGTTGGGCACCGGACGGTACTCGACAGTGTCGGCGTTGAAACCGAGCCGGGTCAGCAGTTGCTCCACCACCCCTTTGAGATCATAAAAATCCAGCGCTGTTGTGTCAGTGTTGTGAAAATTTTGCGGCTGGCGCGGACCGGTCAGCACCAGGCTGAGTCGGCGGTCTTCATGCGGCAGCACACCCTCTCCGCTTTCGGGCAGGTAGACGCGCCCCAGCTCGAACATGGCCAGCCGATCGGTGTAGCGCAGGTTGTATTGCAGACTCTCCAGCACGCTGACCAGCAGGGTGCGGCGCAACACACGGCGCTCGACCGCAATCGGGGTTGGCCAGCTCGACAAACGGGCCGACCGGTTGCAACGGGGAATAGGCCAATGCCAGCCGGGCATGGTTCTCCGGGGAGCTCAGCGCATAGTTGACGGTATCTTGCAGCCCGCTGCCGATCAGGAGGTCGCGGATCTTTTCCTCCAGCTCCACGCCCTCGTTGCGGTGCTGGGTGGGCAGCATGTCCTCCATCAGCGTCGTCGGCACTGCTTCGTAGCCGACAACACGGGCAATCTCTTCGACCAGATCTGCCGGAACGGTGACATCAAGGCGATGCCAGGGCACAGCACATTCAAGCAGCGCTTCGCCGGGTGCGCGCTGCAAGGCAAAGGTGGCTGCAGTGCCGGCGGCGAGGTCTGGATCGCTGACCTGGCGCACGCCAAACTCGAGTCTGCGCAGCGCCTCTGCCATCTGATCCAGAGGCACCGGCACGCCCAGAATGCGCTGTGTGTCGCTGGCGGTGGTATAGACTGTCACCGGTTTCTGGGGGATGGGGCAGACGTCGACGATGCCAGGCACAAGATGTCCGTTGGCATGGCGGCACAGCAGCTCAGCGGCCCGTCGGGCGGCCAGGTCGTTGAGGGTTGCTGGGATGCCGCGGGCAAAACGGTAACTGGCCGCGCTGAACAGCTTGAGCTTCTGGCTGGTGCGGCGGTTGTTGATCCCTTCAAAGGTGGCGGATTCGATCAGGACGGTGCGGGTGGCAGCGCTTACCTCGCTCTCCTGGCCCCCCATCACACCGGCAATGGCGATCGAGCCAAGGGTGTCGGCGATCATGAGCATACTGTCGTCGAGTGTACGTTCGACACCGTCGAGCGTTGTGAACTTCTCCCCTGCGGCCGCACGGCGCACGTGCAGTGCCGGGGTCGCAGCGCCGGACTGGCGGGCGCGACGCTGCAGAATGTCGTAGTCGAAGGCATGCAGCGGCTGCCCGTATTCGAGCATGACATAGTTTGTGATGTCGACTACGTTGTTGATCGGCCGCATGCCGGCCTTGGTCAGGCGGTCCTGCAGCCAGCGGGGGGAGGGCGCAACTGTCACCTCACGCACGATGCTGGCCGTGTACCGGTTGCACAGCACCGGTTCATCGATCCGAACGGCGACCCAGCTGCCAACCGCTTCCTCGTCTGTGGCAGACAACATGTCCGGCGGCAGCTGCAGCGCAGCACCGGTCAACGCGCGGATTTCCCGGGCAATCCCGATCAGGTGGAGACAACGCGCCATGTCTGGGGTCAGGTCGAACTCGAAGACCCGATCGCCCAGATATTCGTGCAGCGGGGTGCCGACCGGTGCCTCGGGAGGCAACAGGAGAATTCCCTCGTGCTCCTCGCTCAAGCCCAGCTCGCGTTCAGAGCAGACCATGCCTAAAGACTCGATGCCCCGAATTTTGGAGGGTTTGAGCTTCTTTTTGGGGCGTGGATGCTGGTCACTGTAGGCGTCGACCAACACGGCACCTGCCCGGGCAAAAGCAACCTTGAGCACCGGCAAAGTGGCCGCGTGGCGATACAGATACAGGTTCGGCGCGCCGGTCACCACGCGCAGAGGGGCGTCACCGCCAAAATCGACGTCGACCAGTACCAGCCGGTCGGCGTCCGGGTGGGGCAGCACCGCAGCGACCCGGCCGACCACGAGTGTCTCCGGATCCCACCAATCCCCGATCGTGTGGATCGCATCGACCGCCAGCCCGGCCAGGGTCAGGCGCTCAGCCAGCGCCTCGACCGGCAACGTAAGTTCGACATATTCTTTGAGCCAAGACAAGGGCACCAGCATGAACGATGATTCCTCCCAAGGGCACGCAAAGCTACACTGACAACTGGGGCTCTCCTGCTGAGCTGGCCAGCTGTTCGGAGACCAGGTCGACAGCCAGCGCCCGCCACTGGCCCCAGCCGCGGCGGTCGCCTATCAAATTGCGCAGCTCGTTGCTCACATCCAGCAGCTGGCTCGGCAGCACCGCACGAAAAGCTGAAATCTCATTGTCGCGCACACAGACGGGCTCCGTAAAATCGGTGTGCAAATGAAAAAGATAACTGACAAAATTGACCACTTCAGCGTGGTAGTGGAACTCGTAGGCGATCACGCCCAGAAAACGCTCGACGGAGACCGGCAGGTCGGTCTCTTCAGCGACTTCACGCAACAACGCCTCTTCCACCGACTCTTCCCAACCAATGCCGCCGGATAAGATGCGGTAGATGCGGGCAGGGTAGTGGGCCTTGGCGTGCAGCAGAACCCGCCCCAGGGGGTCAGAAATGGCAAAGACGACCTCGGCGCGCCGATCGCTGTCGGTGCGCCAACGGTAGCGCCGAATGTATTCGTCTGCCTGCAGGCGATGGCTGCGCCGCGTTGGCACCCCGTAGCGGGCCGCCAGCGCTTCGATCTCCAGTTCACAAAGCATAGGCCGCCGCACAAC
>JAPLGY010000377.1 GCA_026389955.1 Caldilinea sp.
TCTTCGACGCCCTCGACGCCGCTGGCCACGCGCAGGCCGTCGGCCCCTTCCACCCAGCCGGCCTCGGTGAGCAGGGCCTTGGCCTGGTCGACGCGTTCCTCTTTGCTCAGCCCTTTGTAGGGTTCAAAGCCGGTGAAGAAATCTGTCTGCCAGTCATAGACAAAGCCGCCGTAGAGGGGGCTGCCTGTCCCGAACCAACAGACATTGGTCTTTTCGTCGGTATCCACCAGCAGGGCGACGGCCTGGCGGACGCGCTTGTCCTGGAAGGGGGGGCGCGAACGGTCAAAGCCAAAGCCCATATAGCTGGCAGCCTGGGCTTCGTGGATCTGTACGGAAGGCAGCTCGCGCAGGCGGGGCACGTCTTTGGCGGGCACGGGCGAATAGACGTCGGCAGCCCCTGATTCGACGGCGGCCACCCCGGCTGTGGCGTCCTCGTTAAACGTCCACTCGATCCGGTCAAATTTGGGGTACTCTTTGTTCCAGTAGGAGGGGTTGCGCACCAACACCAGGCGGCTTTTGGGCGTATACTCTTCGAGCAGGAAGGGGCCGGAAGAAACCTGCATCGGCTGGTTCCAGTCGGTCCCGGCGTCGATGGCCTGCTTCGACAAAATGTGGAACTGCACCGTGGCACCGGGCAGGTCAAGCAATTCGGGGACCGGGCGCACCATCGTCAGGCGCACGGTGCGTGTATCGACGATGTCGATCGTTTCGATCAGCGCTGTGCGTCCGGACCAGAGTTCGGAGGTGCCCAGGTACTCGATCGAGGCCTTGACATCTTCGGCGGTGATGGGCGAGCCGTCGCTGAAGGTCAATCCCTCACGCAGGGTAAAGGTCCAGACTTTGCCGGCCTCGGTCATTTCCCAGGACTCAGCCAGCCAGGGGATCGGTTTGAAGTCGGCGTCCCGATCCCAGAGGGGGTCGTGCATCAACTCGACGACGCGCAAGGAGGCGGACGTCCCCGCCGTGGCCGGGTCGGTGCCCTGGGTCGGTTCAGCGTTGGCGATGCGCAACACGCGCTCGGCGGCGGGTTGGGAGGCGGCTTCTCCAGCGGGCCCAGAAACAGCCGGGGCACACGCTGAAAGGGCAGCGACCAGCCAGACTGCGACGACAAGCAATCTGGTCAGAGATACTTTTTTCATCCGGTTCTCTCCTCTCGAATGCAAAACTGAGTAACAGCGGTCTGCCAAATTGGACGGGGTACGGACAAAACACCAACAGAGTTTTCGAACACGATGCCGGTTTTGGGGAAATGGACTGCCAGGCGTCACCTCCTTTCAGGGGTCGATGCAAAATTCCACAGACGGGCAGCGGTGCCCCCCAGGACCCAGGCGCGTTCGGCAGGGGTCGCCTCTGCCAGCGCCTGACGCGCAACAGCCAGTTCATCGCTCAAAGAACAGCGCTCTCTGGACATGGCAGAGTCGCTCCCCCACATCAGCCGCTCGGCGCCATAGGCGGCCAGCGCCTGTTGCA
This sequence comes from Caldilinea sp., assembly GCA_026389955.1. The sequence goes on from JAPLGY010000377.1 coordinate 1,471, forward strand.
GCCACTGCTGGGCGTCCAGGTGAGGGTAGGGCTGGCGGGAGATCGCCGCCAGGGCCGAGACTTTGAGATACAAATTGGGGTAGCGGGCCATGGCCAGCAGCTGTCGAAAGAGCGGCTGGCCTGGGGTCACTTCCTGGTCGGGGCGGGCGAGGTGGTCGATCACGACTTGCACATGCGGGTAGCGTTCAATCGTCTCGGCGGCCGCCACCGCCTGGTCGGGGGAGACCAACAACGTCATCACCAGCCCCATGGCATCGGCAGCTTCCCAGAGCCGCGGGTGGAACCAGTCGATGTCGGTGCGCAGGCGGGGCATCAGACGGAAGCCGGAGATCCCACGTGCGACAAGCTTTTGGACTTGGGCGTCCACATCGGCTGCGCTGGGGTCCACCATCCCGACCAGCGCAAAACGGCCGGGAAAACGCTGGACAACGTCCAACAGGTAGTCGTTGTTGTACCCGTACCAGCTCGTCTGGATCAGCACCCCACGGTCGATGCCGACCTCCTCCATAGCAGCACACTGATCCTCGGCACTCCAGGGCACCGCCGGCCTCAGATCTCCCAGCGGCTGCCAGGCAAAGCGGCTGCTGGACGGTTCCCAGACATGGACATGCGCGTCGACGATCATCGGGACTCCCTTCTAGGGCTCCTGGCCCAGGACAAACGCGGAAGGTGTGGTGATCCAGACTCCGTCTGCCTTGCTGCGTGCACGGACGACGGCAGCCCGCACCGTTTCCGCAGCCGGATCACAGGCTGCCAGAATTGCCGGGTGGCAGCAGAGGTCGACCACCAGCCCATGCTCGTAGCCCAGGTCCACCAGACGGCAGACCGTCTGCACCCAGCGATCCAGCGGCCAGCGCCAGGGTCGAAACACATGGCAGTCGGTCGGGGTCACGATCGGGAGCTCCCACAGCCCATCTGGATCCTGGTAGGGCTGAGAGGCGCGCAGGTCGGCCAGCAGGCGGGCGTCGTCAAGGCCAGCCTCAGCCCGTGCTTCGTGCCACAAATCCCACCCGGCATAGCGCGAACTCACATAGCGATAGCCCAGTTTGACCAGAAGAGTTCCCAGCCAGGGCTGGGAGCGGATGCCGGCGGTGAAGCCGTAGGGGGTGCGAAAGCCTGCAACCTTGCAGCCCAGCCGGCGGTGCAGGAGCTGGTCTGCGGCCACGATTTCGTCTTCGATGACAGCCTGGGCAGAGCGCTGCCCGACCAGCCAGGGCTGCTGGGCGTACAGCCCACGCAGGTCGGCAGGGTCAGTTGCCGTCACGTTGACATGCGAGTAGGTGTGATTGGCAATTTCTGAACCGTCGTGCACCGCCTCTGCCAGCGCGCCGGGGTCGAGCTCCTCCAGGGCGGAGGCGACGACAAAATAGGTCAGGGGCACCCGCAGCTCTCGGGCCTGCGCGTTCAGAACGTGCAGGTACTGGCGGGTTTCGCCGTCGATCGCCCCTTTGCGGTGATCCCAGACCGAGGAGCGGTACGGAAAATTGGTGCACATTTCGTGGTCGAAGGTCAACAACAAGACGGACCGGCAGCGGTTGTAAAACAAAGCGCCCCCTTTGCGGCAAGAGCCGCCGGATGGTGAAAACGATCAGCGCCCCGTCTGATCGCGGGCAATCCCGGCCAGATCCAAAAAATGTTTGGGAGATCGGGAGGCAAACCAATGTTGAACCGCCAGGGCAGCTGCACCGATGCTGCGGCTGTCGGCGCCCAGCCGGCTCACCACGATCTTGGTCGGTTGCAGCGTGTAGGACAAGGTGCGCCGGTAGATGCTGGCCCGAATCAGGTCTACCCAGGGGTGGGGGTAGGCAG
>JAPLGY010000036.1 GCA_026389955.1 Caldilinea sp.
GGCGAGTTGGAAGGCTGGGGGTTGGGAGACTCGGTGAGGGCGGCGGAGTTCCCAGAGGATGGCGATCGGGCCTGGTGTGTGGGCGGATGGGGTGGGGAGAAAGAGACGATGCAGCTGCCAGCCGGGGGGGGGGCTGCCCAGGGGCTGGGTGACCCACCGGCGTCCGTAGAAAATCCGTCCGTCGGTTGAAAAGCCGACAAAAAGACTTTCGGGGAAAAGGCGTGCTTCGCTGTGGAGGGCGAACTGGGCCATCACATTGTGGGCCTGGGCCAGATTGGGGAACAGGCAGACCCATTGCGTGGGCCGAAAGCCAGCTTTGCTGGCGGCTGGAAAGGGGTCCTGGCGCAGCTGTTCGAGCAGAAGGCTGCGGGGGCCGGGGGAGCGCTCCAGCAGCCGGCAGGGAGGGTTGGCCAGGGCTGGGAGCCCTTCCAGGGCCAGCAGCGGCTGCCATCCGGTGGAGAAGGGCGGGGCAGAGGCAGGAAGGTGGGCGGGCGAGTTGGAAAACACGTTGATGGGCGCCACAACGACTGAGGGGATGGGCAGCCCTGCCTGCAGCAGAGTCTGCTGGTCTGTCGGTTTCCAGTGCGGCACAAAATCGGAGTGCTGCACGATGTGGGCTTGAATCTGGCCGGGGGGGAGATAGCCAGAGGCCGTGCTGGGAAACGTGGGAGGCGGCAGCGCGCTGGCCCTGGCGGCTGCAGGCCAGAGCAGGCTGGTCAGCAGCCAACAGAACAGGAAGCTGGGGCCCAAAAATTGGGCAAAGAACCACCAGGAGAGGGCGTCGCGCATAGCAGATCAGATTATAGCATGGAGGCGTATCTGTTCGGAGCTGCGTCCGCCAAGGAGGACGGCCCTTTCATCGGGTGCGATCTGTCTGGCTGATGGGCTTGGGCAGCAGGGGTCAGGCGGCAAACGGGTCATACGTAGATGGACTTGGCGGCGTATTGCCCCCGACGTCGTCTGAATCTGAAGATGGAAAAAAATCACCAATCTCATCACGGATATATTCCATTAACAATTTGCTATTGTTCTGTGTGCCTTTTCGCAATTTTTTGTACTTTGCAGCAGTCTTCGAAATAAACTCAAAATGCAGTTGTTTTATAACAGCCCAAATATTCTGATGTTCATCAGATGGAACATAAAATCCATTTTTTGAAGGCACGTTTGTGTATCGTGGATAGTCATGATCGTCCCACTTCCATTCTTTAGCACGTTCTAAAAAGCTACGTAGCTCTTGGGATTTTTCAAGAAGCTCTTGGTCCAGAGCAAGCCATGTACAACCTGGTTCAAGGGTGAACACGATCAGGTTTCCTATCAAAAGCCTAACTTGGCCACGCGTGTAGTAAGCACCCCACTTCTCGCTACCCAAAGAATTTGCATAGCTAACTGTTTCATCAAATGCTTCAAGGCATCTTTTCCTGATTTTCGGGTCGGGGAACAGAGAATGTATCACGGTTTTTACATCATCCATTTGAACAACCCCATCGGTAACATTTCAGCGAATTTGACTTCATGATTGACGGCCTTGAAATCCAACACTCGTCTCATTAAATTTTTCATTTGGAATTATCGATTGGGGTTTGACCTTGAATAGTTTCCTGCCCAGTAGCAAAGTTTCCTGGCGCTGTTTGCACGCCATCATGCATCTGAATTCGGCGAACTCATGCCACATGGCATCGAAATCTTCGCGCATACCTTCCCCTCTTTTATGATGCGGTCTCTATCTCATTTTACCTCACCTCCTATGTAAAACTTTGAACCGCCCCCCTCAAAATGTTTGTGACTTTTGAGAAGTCCTGCACAAACAGAACCCCGACCGTCAGGAAGGGGCGTGCAGCCAAGGTACTGCCGCCTGAGCTGTGGCTTCAGCCAGATCCTGTCGTGCGTCGGCGGAGAGCAGAGGCTCAAGAAACCGAGTTTCTCCCAAAAACTCGGTTTCTCGTGTGCTCCCTTCCTCTGCGTGGCTGAGCTCGTCGAAGCCCCGCTGTGCACCCTGCTGCTGTGGTGTTGACCCGTGCGACGCACGCTTTCCGCAAAACTTTGAACCGCACCTGGTTTCAGGAACCGTTTGTCTAGGTTCGAGGGGACGGGTATGCTACAATAGAACAATCGAAATGAGTAGGTTGCAGTCATCAGGGGGGCGAAAATGTTCGTTACGAACGTATTGGTCGCTGGCAGTGTTGTCTTTACCGGGGCCAGCTATCTTGTTCAGCATGCACGTCAAAAAACTGCGCTGGCCAGAGTGGCTTCGGGCCAAGAAGCCCCAGATCCGCCGGTGGTGGTGGTTGGGGACGATCGACCTGCGCTGCAGACAAGGCAGTACTCGTTGTTGTCTGCAGCTTCGCTGGGGTTTGCAACAGGTGGGCTTTTCTTTCCAGCGTTGGCCTACGTCAGTATTCCGTTGACGGTCTATACGACCGTGCCGATTTTGGATGCCGGCATGCGGGCGCTGTTCGACGAACGGCGTCTCAAGCCCTCTGTCGTCACCTCTGTCTTGTTGCTCAGCATGCTGCTCACCGACCGGTATCTGCCGGCTGCGGCGTTGAGCTGGCTCCACCATACGCTGCGTGAATTTGGCCAGCGGGTCGAAGCCTTGATCCAGCAGTTTCAATTTGAAGAAGGGAGCAAACTGCTCGATCTGCTGCGTCAGCTCGGCGGCGGCACCCCACAGGCGGTCTGGCTGGTGACGGAGACGGGCGAGGTCAACGTGCCGTTTGCAAGTGTCAAGATCGGGGATGTGTTGGTGGTCGGCAAGGGGGAGGTAATCCCGGTGGTGGGCACCGTTCTTTCTGGGCAGGCCAGCCTGAACCTGGCGCTGTTGACGCAGTCGAACCAGCTGGCGGAAGTGGGTGTTGGGGACAGTGTGCCGCCGATGGCCGTCGTGCAGTCTGGCCGGATCACGGTGCGGGTCGACAGCCTGCGTGCCTGAGAGGGTGGGAGACTGAGGGAGCTGAACCTTGAATACCTATCTGAGTACGCTGGTCATCATTGGTCTTCTGTTGGCGGTGACGGTTCTGCTGTTGAAAGGGGCGCGCGGTCCACGTGCGGAGGCGAGGCCACAAGCTGTGAAGCCCGCCACTCGATCGACTTCGTCGGGCGGGCGGCGTTGGTTTTCTCTGCGCAGACAGCCAGCCCCGCAGCAGAAATTTGGTTTGTGGGCGAGCCAGACGCTGGTTGATCTCCCTGAACTGTCGGAGTGGCTGGTACAGTTGCCGGTTGCTGAACACACCCGCCTGTACAACGAACTGGCTCAGTTCTGTGAAGGGTTGGGGATTGATCTGGCCTGGCTGTATGCTCCCCCCCCTATGCTTTCTCAGGCACTGCAGCGCCGCCTTCAGCAGGTTGTGACCAGCTATCTCCAGGCGCACTGTTACGGAGCGTTGGCACACGACGACATCCTGGCCTTTCGTGCGTACAGCGCCTACTGCCGCAAACCTTCCGACGCACAACAGCAGGCCTTTGCCCAGAAGCTGTTCGACCAGCTGTTGAGCCAGGGGTTGACGCCTCCGGTGACAGCCGAGCTGGTGATGGCCAAAGACAAGGCCCGGCAGCGGTACATTGTGAAAGCAATTGGCCAGGCTGCCGAGCAGCACCCCGATGGGTTTGTTGCGGCGCTGCGCAACGCTGTACGGCCCCCAGCGGTGGCTAGAGAAGCTCCCAGCCAATAAGGGCGCAGTGCAGCGGTTTCGTTTGGTCTGTATGTTGTGATCTAAAAAATCCCTTTGTATCTTCGAGTAAGAAGGACCCCTTGGCGCCACTGACATCCTTTGCAGATACCCAGGGGATGTCACCGTCCCAGTATTCGACAACCGAGGTACTTGGGGTTCCGCCGCTCAATAGGTCTGCCAGGTCAAGGAAACTACCAACCCTCCACTCCTCCGGCGCCTCCCCCCCTCCACCTCCACCAGCCGATCCGGGAACAGGGCGGCGATCTCCGGCTTCAGCCCTGCCGGCGCCTGGCCAGCAAGCTTGGCCTGCACAGGGTCGAAGTCCACGAACCAACTCTGGAAGAGCGCCCGCGCCATCGCTTCCAGCGTGCGGTTCATGCGCCGGTTGAGTTCGATCTTGTCGTCGAGCGCGCCGAGGATGCAGGCGATCGCTCGTTGTGAGGAGTATTCTGGAATTGGCAACAGCACTTGGCGAAGCTCGGATTGTTTGATGCCAACATCGTCGTCATTATGAATTGGCTTCAGATGCATGGGCTGCACTCCCTTATTGCTGCGGCTCACACGGTGGCGGCATCGATCCTGTCGTACTCTGCATGCGGAACGACAAAGCGGACGTAGACAAAGCCGCGGTCATACTGGATCTTTACCACAAGACGATATGCGTTGCCGTGAATGTTGAAGACCACGCGATTGTCGGAGAGGATGCTGGCGCCGGCGTGGGTGCGTTTGATGTCTGCCGGTGACCGCCAGTCGACGCGTAAAGCCTCTTCGTACCATGCCTGCAATCCAGGTTTGGCGGCAGCAAACCTTCCGACGCACAACAACAGGCCTTTGCCCAGAAGCTGTTCGACCAGCTGTTGAGCCAGGGGTTGACGCCTCCGGTGACAGCCGA
>JAPLGY010000298.1 GCA_026389955.1 Caldilinea sp.
GTGCAGGAACAGCAGCAGAGAATTCAAACGCCCCCTCGGCATTCGCCATGGCGGCCAACGTCTCCGCCAACACAGCCCTGGCCACCTTGGCCGGCAGCCACGCGCGACGACATGCCCGCTCCCAACAGGCCACGCACCTCCTCATGCCCCAGCGCCACCCTCGACTGGCTCCTGTTCATGGTGCTCCCCCGACCACACACCCTGCTTTCTGAGAACAGGGCCGCCGGCCGTGGCTGGATCTCGCTGGCAGCGATTATTTTGGTGGGTGGTACCCCTTGGGGCGTGGCGTGGATCGCGTTGCTTTTCGGGCTGGCCGACGTTGCAGGGCTGTTGCTGCAAAGCTACCAGATTCCTGCCCAGTTTACCGCCATGACCCCCTACCTGGCCACCCTGGTTGCACTCTATTTTTACGCTCGCCGTGCTTCCCGAGCACTTCGGGGGAGAGCAGCTGGATTTCGAGACGAATAGAGGTTTGAGAGGGTTCAGCAACGCAGCATGGGATCTGCCGGCCTGCGGAGTGTCACGCAGTTTCAGGCTCCCACACCTGCGTATGGGAGCCTGAAACTGTGTTTTGTCAATCCTGGTTCCCAGTTGCATCCACCAATTCATAGGTGATTTGCAGCTGCATGGCCAGTCTCAGTTGCCCCAACTGAATTGGTGTGCGTTCGGCGCCGCCTACCCCGAGCTGCAAAGTGCTGATCGAGTTGTTGTAGAAGCCACCTGTGCCGCCAATCACCTCGCTGATGCTGAGGATGCGCCCTACCTGGACACCGGTCAACGCTGCCAACTCCTGGGCGTTGGCATTGGCTGCTTCCACCGCCAGTTTGCGCGCTTCAGAGCGGGCTGCGGTTGCGTCGTCGAGCAGAAACTCGATGCCAAAAATGTTGTTGGCCCCCGCCGTGATCGCGGCTTCGATCACTTCGCCAATGCGGTCGAGGTCACGGATGATCACGGTCACCATGTTGCTGACACGATACTGCACCTCTGTGTCGCTGGTCGATGCGTCCATGCCGAAATTTTCAGCATAGACGTTGAAACTGTTGGTTTGGAGATCGTGTTCCTCGATGCCCAATTCGAGCAGCGTCGCCAGCAGCATGTCGACAATGCGGCTGTTTTCGGCTGTAGCTTCTTCGACCGAGCTGCGCACAATTTCGACGCCGATGTTGGTGCGCGCCACGTTTGGTTCGACGTTGACGACTCCCTCTCCGACGACGGTGATCGTGCGCGGCCCAACAGATGGTGCGTCTTGCGCAAGCGCAGTCGGCGTACGCAGCCAGTTTCCTCCACCCAAAACGCCGGTCACCGCCAATGCTGCCGCCAACGCAATGGCCAGAAAACGACGAATTCGAACGCCTGGCATATTCAAGTGTCCTTTCGTGATGCAAGCTGTCTTCAACACAATGTTGCTGTTACCAACTATGAACGACGGGACAACGGCGAGGGTTCCGACGCTGCTCTCGAAATAACTTTCGAGTTACGGGGACGCCAACGAGCGGGTCGCGCCCCGCCAGCAGCCTGAGCAGTTGCCAGGACTGCACAGTTACAGAGGTACGAAAAAAGAATTGCTGGAAAGATGCAAGACTTTGATTGAAATGTCAGCTATGATGAACCCATAAAGTGGCGTTTGGGATGGCATGCGAACCCTGAGCCTGCCTGATTCTGAGTTTTTATCAAAGTAAAAAATGACGACAATCCGCAAAACAGCTTTGTTTTTGTTTGTCTGTGTAATCTGGATGGCGGGGACAGTGCTGTTTTTGGTGCTTTGGAATGTTTTGGAAACTGCAGGAAAGCGTGCCGTTGCCCAAAGCAAAGCACAAACATCGCCCTACATCATCTCTGGCCGGGTGAACGATAACAATGGGAATGGGCTGGCGGGTGTGGTGCTTACGGCCAGTCTTTTTGCAGAACCGAATGACAGTTGTGCGGATGCGCGGCCTGTTCACAGCGATGGGGTCCCCCAGGAACATCGTTTCGAGAGCATCGCCGACGTCGATTGGGTCTACTTCGATATGGTCGAAGAGGAACAGTACCTGGTCGACGCGCAGGGGGTCGATACCGACGATGTCGATCTGTCGATTCGGCTCTACACGGACTGCAACAGCGCCATGATGCCGATCACCAATCCTTCGTTCAGCCCGGCCGTGCGCTACCTGTTCAGAGCGCCCAAGACCGGGCGCATCTACGTGCGGCTGGAGAATGCCAACAAGCTGGTTGAAAGCACGCAGTCCTACCGAGTGTCGGCGCGCAACCTCAGCGCCTCTGCCCAGCCTGGGCTGCTGATTCTTGTCGCCGGCCGGCTGCGGACAGGAGACCCACTGCAGAGCAACATCAACCAGATAGCCATCGACACCTACAATCTCTTTCGGGAACGGGGCTACAAACACGAAGACATCTACCTGATTTCTGCAGATTCTCTGCCCAACCAAGATGCGTCCGGGGACGTTGCCGAGGTGCGCAATGCGATTACAACCTGGGCACGCGAACAAGGTGCATGGATTGAGCGGCCGGTCACGATCTACATGGTCGACCACGGGGATGCCGACAAATTCTACCTGGATGGTGTGCGCGGGCAGGTCATCACCCCTGACGACCTGGACAGCTGGCTGACTGAGCTGGAGACCGCCAGACCTGGCGTGCGCATCAATGTCTTCTACGAAGCCTGCTTTTCGGGCAGTTTCATCGAAGAGCCCCAGAGCATCAGCAAAGCAGGGCGGGTGAT
>JAPLGY010000459.1 GCA_026389955.1 Caldilinea sp.
GTTCCAGTCCGGCCAGAATATCTACGACGCCTACGTCAACGACTCTGACCTGATCGGCACCCACTTCCGCTATGGGTTTGTCGTGCCGCTCTCCGACTACATGGCCGGTGAAGGCAAGGATGTCACCCTGCCCACGCTGGATGTCGACGACTTCATCGGCAAGAGCTTCACCACGGCCCCCGATGGCAAGATGTACCAGTTGCCCGACCAGCAGTTCGCCAACCTTTACTGGTTCCGCTACGACTGGTTCACCAACCCAGACATCCAACAGCAGTTCCGGGATGCCTACGGCTACGAGCTGGGGGTGCCGGTCAACTGGAGTGCCTACGAAGATATCGCCGACTTTTTCACCAACAAGGTGAACGGCGATGGCACGATCGACGGGCAGAAGGTCTATGGGCACATGGACTACGGCAAGAAAGACCCGTCGCTGGGCTGGCGCTTCACCGATGCCTGGCTCTCCATGGCCGGCAACGGCGACCCTGGCATTCCGAACGGCAACCCTGTCGACGAGTGGGGCATCCGCGTCGAAGGCTGCTCCCCGGCTGGTTCCTCCGTCACACGGGGCGGCGATGTCAACGGCCCGGCTGCGGTCTATTCTCTGCAGAAATACATCGACTGGCTCAAGGCCTATGCTCCCCCAGAAGCCGCTGGGATGACCTTCTCGGAAGCAGGCCCGGTGCCCGCTCAGGGCAACGTCGCGCAGCAGATTTTCTGGTATACAGCCTTCACCGCCGACATGACCCAGCCTGGGCTGGCCGTCATGAACGAAGATGGCACCCCCAAGTGGCGCATGGCTCCCAGCCCACACGGCGCCTACTGGCAGGAAGGGATGAAACTGGGCTACCAGGACGCCGGTTCGTGGACGCTGCTCAACAGCACGCCGGCTGACCGCCGGGACGCCGCCTGGCTCTATGCCCAGTTCGTGACCGCCAAGACCACCTCGCTCAAGAAAAGCATCGTCGGCTTGACCTTCATCCGCGACAGCGACATCCGCAGCGACTACTTCACCGAAAACGCCGCCAGGTACGGCGGTCTGGTCGAGTTCTATCGCTCGCCAGCCCGCGTGCAGTGGACGCCGACCGGCACCAACGTCCCGGACTATCCCAAGCTGGCGCAGCTCTGGTGGCAGAATATCGCCCCGGCCATCACCGGCGAGAAGACAGCCCAGGAAGCCATGGACAGCCTGGCCGCCGCACAAGATGACGTGCTGGCCCGCCTCGAGCGCGCTGGCCTGAAGGAATGCTCGCCCAAGTTGAACCCGGAACAGGATGCCCAGTACTGGTTCGACCAGCCCGGTGCCCCCTATCCGAAACTGGAAGACGAAAAGGGCACGCCGGAGACCATCTCCTACGATACGTTGATCCAGACCTGGGCCGACGCCAATCAGTAGTGTAGAGACATCGTGCACAATCGTGCACAGTCAGGGTAAGCAGGCTGCCGAGCGATATCGCTCGGCAGCCGTCGCGTTCGGCGCCTTTGTCCAAACGGGCCGTCCGCCTGGAGTGTGCCTGCGCGCTCCCTCTGCTGGCAACCTACGCCCGCAGACTCAGGGCTGCAGATGCATGCGGAAAAATTCGGTGATCCGGCTGTAGCAGTCCACTTTGTTGGGGTATTTGAGGACATCGTGCCCTTCGTCGGGGTAGACCACGTAGTCGACCCGTTTGCCCTGGCTGCGCAGCCGCTCAACGACGTCGCTCGACTCCTGTTCGACCACCCGTGGGTCGTTGGCACCCTGCAGAACAAGCAGCGGACAGGCGATCTGGTGCAGATAGGTGCTGGGAGATCGCTCGACCAACAGGTCGTGGTCGTGATGCGGGTGGCCGATCGCCAGGGTGAAGTAGGTCTTCCAGGCTTCTGGGATGCGATCCAGAAAGGTCAGGAGGTTGGAAGGCCCAAACATGTCGCAGGCCGCCTTCCAGAGCTCGGGGTGACGCCCAGCCAGCATCAGGGTCATGTACCCGCCGTAGGAACGCCCCATCACGCCGGCGCGCGCCATGTCCAGCCGGCTGTCCTGGCGCAGCCGCTCGAAGGCAGCGACATGGTCAAGCCGATCCTGCCCTCCCCAGTCCTGGTCCACCCGCTTCATGTACGCCAGCCCATAGCCGGCGCTGCCCCGCACATTCGGCACCCACACGGCAAAGCCGTTGAGCGTGAAAAATTGGATGAGCGGCATCGAAAACCAGGTGAAATCGGGCCGTTCCTGGCTCTGTGGGCCACCATGGATGTAAAAGATCACCGGACGCGGCCCCACAAAGCCCAGCTCAGCCGCCGGCAAGTAGAGGCGGGCGGAGATGCGCAGCCCGTCGTGCGAAAGGTAGGAGGCCTCTTCTCCCGCTGCCAACAGCCGACGGGGAACCCCCAACAACCGCTCGTGGGTCTGACGCTGCACGCTGCCATCGGGCTCTATCACATAAAGCTGTGAAGGTGAGGTCGCCGTCGAAAAAGAGAGCACATGGGAGCGGGAGACAGGGTCTGTGCTGAACGATTCGAGGACCCCGTCGCATAACTCCTCTTCGCCGACCAGCAACTGGTCGACCTCGAACTGCAGACGGTCGCGGTCAAAGTGGCCAGCGTAGACCCAGGAGGCGCCGTCGATGTTGTAGACCAGCCGGTAGCGCTGGTCAGGCGCCGCGTGCAGCCCAACCAGTTCACCCACGCCACTGTGGCGCGTGCCCTGGACACTGACCGGCAACACCTCTGTAGGGTCTTGCAGAGACAGGTAGCCCAGCCCATAGGCGTCAGAAAAAAGTGCCGAAATCAACAGCACCCCTCTGTCGTCGACAATCTGGGCACTGCCGAGCCCGTTGGGCACGATCGGCTCTCCAGGTACCCGCTTTTCCAGCGGCGTCCCATACAACAGCCGGCGTTCGCCCTCCCCCTGGCGCCAGAGATACCAGACGACATCGCCGGCTGTGTACTGGTCTGCCAACAGGACCATCCCCATCGGGCCGTCGTGGCCCACAGGAAAGTTGCTGTAGAGGCTGCTTCCCAGGCTGGTTAACTCCCGTGTCGCCAGATCGGCACGGAAGGACTCCAACCATGGGGAACGCCGTGGGTCCACATTGAACAAGGCCAGCCCCTGCTGGGGGTCGCAGGCCGAACAAAGAACTTGCTGGCCGCTGAAGCGATCCCCAAAGACCGGCACGGGCAGACCGCCGTCGATCGGGACAAAGACGGGCTGGTAGTTCTCGTCGCCGTCACAGTCGAGCATCAACAAGATCTGGCCGAGCGCAGGCAGCACACAAAAAACCACCGACCCCTCCAGCAGATGGGGGTTGGGCAGCGCCCGATCGGGCGGGACCAACGGCTCGGGGACACTGCCGCCGACCCGCATGGTGTACAGGCTCAGGCGGCCAGAGAGGTCACTGATAAAATAAAGGCGATCGCCTACCCGCTGCGGCACCACAAACTGGCGGGCAGCCAACAACGAGTGAATCGAATAGGAATGTGTCATGGAGTATTTCCTGGCCAGGTGAAAAGCGGATACAAACCATCTGCAATCGATTGTACGCTATCTGGAGAAACCTGGCGAATTGCCGAAGGAGGCCGCCGCCAAGTGGAAGGAATTATACCGCACAGCCAATCCTTCAGCTTGACAGCAGCGGCGCTCTGGCTATACTGAAAATCGCTGTCTGAACTATCTTCAAACGGCGGGAGTTGAGAAATCGATTTAAAATGCTGAAACAGCTTTGCCAGAAGACATCACAACTGAAGTGCTTGTGTCGATAGCGGGGACAGCCAGCAAGGCGCTGGCCGTTTCCCGCTGACCGCCAACAAGAGAGGATGCGCCCAGGCAAGTCTGAACAGAATCGACTGTGACAGTTTTCCGCTAGATACACTTCTGCACGCTGTTCATCACCCAAAAATAGATTTTGCCGAGCACATCCCCGGATGGCTCGTTTTTTTTTGGAGCAAAGAAAGAGGATTCAATTTATGGCGACAGTGTATGTACCCACCCCCTTGCGTCGACTGACCGGCGGTCTGGCCAAGGTGGAGGCGACCGGCACCGACATCGGCACCCTGATCCAGGCGGTCGATGCCCAGTACCCGGGCGTTGCCGACCGGCTGCTCGACGATGACGGCAACGTCAAACGATTCATCAATGTCTTTGTCAACGACGCCGAAATTCGGGGTTTGCAAGGGCTGCATACCCCCGTGCGCGAAGGGGACAAGGTCTCGATCGTGCCGGCAATGGCTGGCGGAGAGGAATAACCGATGACAGCGCTCAACCGAGACCAACTGCTCGACCGGGCCCGCCGTGAGGTGCCCGAACTCACCGCACACCAGGTCAAACAACAGATCGACTCCCGTCAGCCGGTGACGATCGTCGACGTTCGCGAGCGCGACGAGTTTGTGCAGGGACACCTGCCCGGCGCGATCTTCATCCCACGCGGCTACCTGGAGTTGCAGATCGAACAGCACCAGCCCGACCGGAATGCGCCCGTCGTGGTCTACTGCGCGGGCGGTGTGCGTTCGTTGCTGGCTGCCCGCAACCTCAAAGAGATGGGCTACACCCGAGTGACCTCGATGATCGGCGGTTTCAACGGATGGAAAAACGTCGGCTTTCGCTTCACGGTGCCGCGCATCCTGAGCGACGATCAACGGCTGCGCTATTCACGCCACACCCTGCTCAAAGAGGTGGGCGAGGCCGGCCAGATCAAGCTGCTGGAAGCCAAAGTGTTGCTGATCGGGGCTGGCGGGCTGGGCAGCCCGGCTGCTATGTACCTGGCAGC
>JAPLGY010000477.1 GCA_026389955.1 Caldilinea sp.
GCTTCTTCCAAAAACTGAATCACTGCGTCTGTGGCAAAGCCAGCCTGCTGCGCAGCATAGATCGACTCGCGCGTCAGACTGTATTCAAAGACGTGGTGATCCGCCTTGGTGCGCTTTGCACAAAGGCCCAGATGTGCCAACAGGCGCGTGGGTACCGGGCCCAAAGCCAGAACGTGGAAATTCGGCTGCACGACGATGCGTCCCTGATTCTGGCTGTTCTCTGCCAGCACCACCTCTGCAGGGTGTGCGGCCAACAGATCCTGGACAGTCTGGCGGCCCTGCTCGGTCAGCCGGATCAACACCTCTTCTTTGACGTTGGCAGAAGACCAGTCCCCCAGTTCTACCAGGCCCAGCTGGAAAAGCGGCCCGGTCGTCATTTCATAGACAAAGGATTCCTCCACCACCGCCATCACATCGATCAGATGGCTGCGGCTCCGGAGAAAATTCCCGTCCAGGTAGACATTGACCGCTTGCTGCGGCCCCAGCGTGGCGAACGACGGCACCAGAAAGCCTACGTCCCGGGTACGCGCCAGGTGGGCCAGATCCTTCACATCCTGCCAGACCGTCCCCCCTTCCAACAAAGCCCGCAGCACCCCCACAAGCCCCTGCTGTGGGTCGACCGCCCAGAAGGGCTCTCGCGACGGCGGCGCGCCCGACAACCGCACCTCGATCAAAATACGGAGCAGCGTGAGCTGCTGGGCGCGCGTCGAGAGGGTCCAGAAGGGCGGCACCAGATGGTTCGGCTGTGTCACCGCAACCAGTTTTTCTTCGCTCTTCTCGACCAGTTTCAAGCTCGTCAGCCAGCCACGCAGGTTCAGCAGCGTGGGCACATCGCCTTCACTGGCGGCGTGGTCGACAGCTTGATCCGGATCCAACAAAATTTGGTTGATGGCGCGAATCGCCCGTTTGCCCAGGTAGCCGCTGCGCAACAGCGGCAACGGGTTCTGGCGGAGATACTCCCAGTACACCAACAGGTTGCGCAGCAGCGGCGAGTGTTGCTGCGTCTGCTTGGGCTGCAGCGGCCGGAGGGTGATCGGCGACTCGTTGATCTTGGGCAGATAGGCCTGCACGGCAGGAGGCACCAGAATCAAGGCCGCCGGATGCAACGTCAAGGCGTAAGGCAACGTCATCCATTCCAGATAGCTCGAAAAGACCAGCCCCAGGCGGGTCAGCCGAGCCAGCACATCCTGAAATTTCAGCGAGCCTGGCGCGCAGTGCGCGCCCCGCTCCTCGGGCGCGTAGCGCACTTCGGTGGCGTGCTGCCTCACACGGCGGTCGATCGGCTGCACCACCCCGCCCCGCACCAGATCGCGCGCCAGGGCGTCTTTGCGCATGCTGCCCCCCCGATAAAGAAGGTAGTTCAGCACCGTGCGCTCCGGTTCCCCAAGCGCGGCATAGCTTGCCCGCACGCGCGCTGCGGTGAAAAGCCCTCCTTGCAAGAGGGCAACCAGCTCTGCTTTGGAGGGCTTTTTTTTCTCCAGAGAGGCGTTCAGCCCGTGGGCCTCCGCCAGTTCGAACAAGGTGTCGACATGGTAGGTGTTCAACAGCGCTGTACTGGATGAAGTCTTCATCTTTGCCTCTCCTCCTGCGGGGTCAGCTGCCACGCTGCATCACTTTGGGGGTGTGGCCGGCCCGCTGCAAGGCAGCCACCAATGCGTCGACGCTGTCGACGGGAATCACCGCCGAATTGCTGGACAGTTCAGCCATTCGGATCCCCTGGTTGGCCGCCAGGACACGCACTTCCTGCAGCGCATACTCGTCGCTGAATTCGATCAGGGTCAAGTTTTGGTAGATGCGTGCGGCCCCATAGCCCTGCCCCCAGTGCAGCAGCGGTTCGCGCAACGAGTCAGGGGCAGCTTGCCCAAAACACGCTTCCCATTCTGACAACAACGTCTCTGGGGTGGCACCGCTTTCAAAGGCCGTATGCACCCGTGCAACCTCCAGCCGGTAAAGCAGATCGCCGTTGCGCATCCCCAGCGGAAGCGCGATTTTCTCCAGCAGCAGGGTGGCGGCTCCCGCCAGCTGATGCAGCCGAATCTGCTCTCCTTCCACCTCGGGCGGCGTCAGCGGCTGTGGCCGACTGCCCGTCTGCACCTGCGTCCGATCCAGTGCGATCGCCGTACCCGTTTTGCGCATCAGGCTGGCCAGCCCATGCAAAGAAAAATGGGTGGCCGCCCCGTCCACCTTGTTCAGATCCACCAGCCCCAACCAGACCAGAGGTCCCTGCAGGAGTGTGGAAAGCACGGCACCCTGAAAGCGCTGCCAATCCTGGAAGGAGTAGCCGAGCATCTGACCCTGCCAGCTCAAAAACCAGCTTGCCACCGAGCTGTAGGCCCGGTCGGGCAGCCACTGCTCGTCGAACTTTGGGTTCAGGTGGAAGAGCAATTTTTCCAGTTCCAGCACCGAAATCCACCGTTCTTCAGGCAGCCAGGCCAGCACAGCCAAAAACAGATTGGCCAGCTGGCGCAGAGCAAACTCCACCCCCTCTGGGCTGCTCCGCACATCGAACATCTGCGTCGACGCCAGGCGAACCAGGCTGAGGTTGGGCGAATTCTGACGCAGGACCTCCCAGCCTTCCTGCCATCCCCGCTGCGTCGAGTACGCGTCGAACAGGATGGCCAGCTGCGCCGCCGGCGGCTGGCGCAAGAAGGCAGCACGGGTCTCCACTGCCACCTGCACCGGGCTTCCCGGCAGAAACAATCCCGCCTCCTCCAGAAGCGCAAACAAAAAATCTGTCTGTTCCACGCTGTTCTGCCCAACGTCGAGCTGCTGCAGGGTGGCTGCGCTCAGCCGCCGCGGCGGGGGCGGCACCATCAACCGCAGAGGAGAGGTCGTCTTGTTGTGTTGGAGCGTGGCAAGGAGACCGGGCAGCTCCTGCGCATCATATTCCCAGCCGCGCAGCCAGCTGTACTGATCCTCGGCAACCGGGCGAGGGGTGAGCGGCGCACGCGGCGGTGCCCACAGATCGACCGCCACCAACAGATGCAGCGCAGCATCGAGCAACTGTCTGGGTTGGGTGGCGACCAACGTGCCTTGCATCGCCGCCGGCAGCTCGGCTGTGCCAGGGAGAAAGACGTCCAGCAGCGGTGGCAGGTGCGGCCAGAGCGCTTGCGGCAGAATCACCTTCTGGCTGTCCGGCTCACGGGCCAGCGCGCCGCTGAACACCAGCGGTGCCCGGGCCAGCGTCTCTACCATCTTGACCACAGCCACACGTTTGACGTTCCGCCGCAAGGCGGATAACAGCCTGGCCGAGTGATCCAACATCGTGTAAAAAGGCAGCTCGTTGACAATCGCCACCACGGCCAGCAGCTCACGCTCGCGTTCGTTCAGGGCTGCCAACGCAGCAGCAATCCCCTGGGGAGAAGCCATCTGGCTGGCAAACTGGTCGGCGAGCGCCGACTTGAGGGTCGAACGCAGCGACCAGCCGCACTCTGCAGCGATCGAGCGCAACAAAACGACCGTGTATTCTTCCAAAAACTGCTGCAACTCCTCATGCGCATCCTGCAGGCTCCAACCAGGACTCTGTACGAGCCAGCCAGGGGAGACATACGCTGCCGACGGCACAGCGGCTGGCCTGACCTGCAGCACCTCGACCTTCACAGCTTCTGTCTGCGGCGCAAAGGCGATCGGGTGACGCAGCCAGTGCGCCAGCAAAGCAGCCACATGTTTGCACTCTCCAGCTTTGCCTTTGGGGCAGGTGCACTCCCCCTGCCACTGGTTGCGCTGCACGAGCACTGTCACCTGGTGCTGGTTCTGACAGCGTGCCTCCAGCCGGGCGCCCACACGTTTTTGCTCCGTAAACGCATTTTCCAGCTGCAGCGCACTCCTCCAGATTGCCGCCGGAAACCAGCCGGCGACCTCCTCTTCGTCCAGATCGTCGAGCTG
>JAPLGY010000365.1 GCA_026389955.1 Caldilinea sp.
ACCGGATCGATGTCGGCGAAGACAGGGCGAGCGCCGGTCGCGCTGATCGCCTCGGCGGTGGCAATAAACGTGTGGGCGCTGGTGATCACCGCGTCTCCTGCGCCGATCTGGCAGGCCCGCAGGGTCAATTCCAAGGCTGCCGTCCCGCTGGCGACCCCGACTGCGTGGCGGGTGGCGCAGAAGGCAGCAAATTCAGTTTCAAAGGCCTGTACATCCGGCCCCATGATAAAAGCCGCGCGTTCGACCACCGAACGGATGGCTGCGTCGATCTCTGGGCCGATTGCAGCGTATTGTGCGGACAGATCGACCAGTGGAACAGCGTGTGTCATGGCAAGCAGACCCATTTTGAAGCGTTCAAAAAAGGGCGGAGCGGAGCCGCTCCGCCCTTTTGGAAAAAACGGATTGGGTTGCATTGTACTGTAGAGGAGTGCCAGGGACAAAGCTGGCCGGCCGGTCAGCGGGCCAGCGGCGGACGTTGGCGGGTCCGCTCGACATCGCGGCGCACCTGGTCGAGCTGTTGGCCGAGGCGATTCAGTTCGGAGGCGACAGCGGCACGCTGATCGGGCTGGCAGAGAGCCAATGTTTCCTGGAGCTGTCTGTGCTGCTGTTCGAGCCGTTCGAGCTCCACCTGGTAGGAGGCTGGTTCGCGCGTGTAGCCGATCTGCAGGATCTGCGCAAAGCTTTCCTCGTCGACCAGGGCTTCGTCCATCTGTTCGAGCCGGCTGCGGTTGGCCAGCAGCCAACGGCGCAGGTACTCGTTGCCGATGGCCAGCTGGTCGTAGATTCGGCGGAGATGGCCGAGTTTTTCCATCCCCCACAGATAGGTGCGGATCCGCTGGGGGTCGGCGTCGGCCAGGTCGGCCAGCAGCTCCGCTTCGGTGGTGAGTGTATGTTGGCCCACCGCCAGCAGCAGGCGCCGTTCCAGCCGGGTCATCTGCTGAAAGTCGATCAAGAAAAAACCGGCAAGCAGCTGGTCAGGATCCAGATCTTCGTCGGCGGGTGCCCGCAGAAATCCCTGGCCGTGGCTGTCTTCGCTGTAGAGGCGTTGGCAGAGAAATTGGATCAGGTAGGGGTGGCGGTGGGTGTGCAGAAGAATCTCTTCGAGAATTGCTGCGCTGGCGTGCACGTGGCGCGGGGCCTGGCGCTGTTCGACGAGGGCAACTGCCGAGTCCGGGTCCAGACTCCAGAGGTTGACCATGTTGAAGCCGAAGAGAAAGGGGCTGGTGGGCCAGTCTGCGGTCACAGCGTTGAGTTGAATCAGCAGCTTGGTCGAGGCCACCATCGTTTTGAGCGCAGGGTCCTGCAGCGAGCGGCGCAGACGTGCCAGCCAGGCAGCTTCGTTGCGGGCGATCTGAATGAGCACTTCGGCCTCGTCGATCAGCAGGAGCAACCGCTGTCCTCGGCTGTGCAGGATCCGGGCCAGCCGGCGCAGAATCAGCAGGGCGTCCAGCCCTTCCCATTCGGTGACGGCAATCCCAAGTGCGCTGAAGCGGCTGCTGGCATCTTCGAGGGCCAGGAAAAGCTCGTCGGAGAGGGCCTGGCTGCTTTCACAGCCTTGCATATCCCAGAAAAGAGGCACCAACTCGCTGTCGGCAGGGGCGGTCAGCATCTCCAGCTGACGCAGCAAGGAGGTCTTGCCCATCCGCCTGGCACCTACTATCCAGGTGGCGGTGTCCGGGGTGTCGAGCAGATAGTCGAACAACCGTTGGCGGCCATAATGGCGGGTGCCGTTGACCCACCGTCCGACGATGTAAGGGATCCGCATTGGACGCGCTTTTGCTCCTTGTTCAGCCGTTGCCTGTGGAGGGCCGTGCCGGGAAGATGTTGGAAACCATCAGGGGCGCTGCGGCCGCTGCGGTTGGCTGCCCCAGGAGGGGGATAGATTGGATGATGGCGTGTGCGGCCTGCGCGTCTCGATAGGTAATTCGTCGGCGTTTGTGGCGCAGCATTTCGTTGACGGCCTCCATGCCATATTGCTGAAGCCGGTAGGGGCGTCCTTCGCTTTGGGCGACGATAAACTCCATGGCTGCGGGTTCGTACAGGTAGTAGCCACGCACTGGCTCGACCAGCAGCAGGGCTGCCTCCTGTGGGGTGAAGGGTTGGATGGAAATTTCGTTGAACAGATTGAACCAGGGGCTCTCGACACGTTCCCATTCCTTGTTGATTTCGACCCCGGCGACCACAGCGCCCAAAGAGACAGCAAACTCGCGCATAAAAATTCGGCGCAGCTGCTGCTGGATCAGGTGGTTGAAGCGGCTCAGTGTGTCCATCTCGTCCATCAACAGGATCAGACGGAGCTGGCGGTGGGGAGAGCGCTGAGCGCCGTACGCTTCCAGAAGATGGAGAATCTGGCGCAGGTCGCGGCTGAACTCGCGGTCGGAGTAGAGGGAATCGGGAAGGCTGTGGTAGAGCAGCCGCTCCAGCGTGGCCGTGGAGGCAGGGTCGAGGTTGTCGAGCGCGGCGACATGGTGGGCGATCTCCTCGATCAGCAGGTGAAAAAAGGAACTTTCTGTGGTGCCCTCCAGATCGATGTAGAGGGCCACAAACCAAAAATCGTGGTCTTGGATCTGGCGCAAGGTGCTGGCCAGTTGGTACAGCAGGGTGGTTTTGCCGATTCTGCGTTCGCCGTGGATCATGATGCTGTTGTTGTGCAGGGTTGACACGATCCGCTGCAGCAGGGCATGGCGCCCGAAGAACATCTCTCTGCGGCGCACCGGTTCGCCGCTGATATAGGGGTTGTAGCCGCGTTTGATGGCTTCTCCGACTCGACGGCGGTGCTGCCAGATTTCAAAGCTCACAAATCCAAATCCGAAGAAGGTGAGCAAACTGAAAACCACCAACAGCTGAAAAGCCTGTGTTTCCATCTGTCCGAGCAGGGGGATCGTCAGGTAGATGGGGGCTGGGGTGACAGTCAGCGGTACGGCGCCGATCGCCGAATGGTTGAAGGCCTGGTCGCGGACCATATATTCAAGCCGATAGCTGCCGGGGGTAGGAAACGTGACATGGTGGCTGCCTCCTGTTATTGGTTGCCAGGGAGGGACGTTGGGCGAACTGTCGCGGATGCGGATGAAGATTTGCAGCCGGGCCGGGCTGGTCTGGAGATCGCCGTAGGCGAAGGTGAATTCCACCGGGAGATCGGTGGTGGCGAGCCACGTTTTCTGTTCGGCGTCCGCACGGGTGCCGGTGGCGGTGGCGAGCTGGATCCAGGGAGTGCCACGTTCGGGGATATAGTAGGCCAGCCCGCGGTCGCCGCCGAACCAGTAGACGCCGTCGGGGTCGCGTGCGATCGCCCGAATGGCGCCGGACTGCAGACCGTCCTGGCTGTCAAAGCGGATGACATCGTTGAGTCCGACCCAGGTGAGGCCAGTCTCGCTGCCGACCCAGATGGAGTGGGTGGCTGGGTCTGAGAACATTGCAAAGATGGGTTCGTCGCCGAGGTTTGCGCTCTTTTCGACCTGTGCCCACGTGCCGTTCGTGTAGCGGTAGATTCCGTAGCCGCTGAAGGCGGCCAGCATGTTGCCTGGGCTGGAAGTTTCTGGCTGCAGCGCCGTGACCGGTGCATCGGGTCTGAGGCCGCCAGCGGCCGAAAGTTTTTGCCAGTTGCCGTCGATGCTGCGCCGCCAGAGCTGGCCCGTGCTGCTGGCGGCCCAGAGCCGGCCGACCGAATCAAATTCCAGCGCGCGGATCGGTGTTCCTTGCAGGAGGGGTTCGAATTCGAGCGACTGGGTTGCAAAGAGAAAGCGGGCGATGCCGTTGACTGTGCCGATCCAGAGGCCGAGGGCATCGGCGCGCAGCGCGCTGGCGGGTGTCATCGTCAGGGTACGCAGGGTCGGGGGGCTGTACCAGCGCTGGTCGGAAAAATAGGCGACGCCTTGGTCGGTGGCGGCCCAAATACGGCCGCTCTCATCCTCTTCCAGGACAAAGAGGGTGTTGCCGGGCAGCCCCTCTGTGCCAGGCAGGTATTGGACGGGGGGGCGATGGGGGCCTGCGCGCATCTGGATCCCTTCGTCGCCGATGGCGGTCCAGAGCTGGCCTAAGCGGTCGAAGATCATGTCGTAGACGGGCAACGCGTCCAGGCGGTTGTCGATATTTTGGAAGGCCCAGGGTTGATAGCGGTAGACGCCGACCGAGGTGGCGAACCAGACAGAGCCGTCTGCGTCGAGCGCGACACCGCGCACTTCGTCTGCCGTGAGGCCATCCTGGGCAACTCCTCCCCAGCTGCGCATGCTGGCGATTTCGTGGTCGACCAGGCTGAACTGAACAGCGCCTGCTCCATTAGAACCCACCCAGATGCTGTCGGCGCTGTTGCCGTTGATGGCCGTGATCTGGGCAAAATCGCCCCCGAAGGGATAGGGATAAGAGGTGGCCTGATCGTTTGAGATCTGGTACTCGACGAGGGTAGTCGGGGAGGCAATCCAGAGGTGATCGGGGGTTTCTGCCCAGAGCGCGGTGATGGGGCCCTGGAGCGGAGCTCCCTGTTCGTCGTGCAACTGGGGGACTTCTATGGCGGTGAGGTCGGCAGTCAGCTGCCAGAGCGTCTGGTCTGTGCCGACCCACAACAGATCGTCGCCGGCCGCAAGGGCCAGCACTGGGCGGTTGCCGATGGCGGGGACCGGCCGGATTGCAGAGTCTTTGTACGCCAGCAGGCCATCGGCCGTCCCGATCCAGAGGGTGCTTTTGCTGCTGGCCAGCTGATGGATAGCGGTTCCCACCGTCTGTTCGACCTGCCAGCCTGCCGCTTCTTGCCAGCGGACCAGCAGGCCGGAGGCGGTTCCTGCCCACAGCGTGTCGGCGGTGGCCACCAGCGCGGTGACCCGGCCCAAGGGAATTGGGGTGGGGGGGCCGGCGTTTTGCTGGAGTGCTTCTGTGAAGGAGTGCCAGCGGCCATTGTAGTGGCTGATGCCGTTGGCGGTGGCGACCCAAACAGCTTCTTGGAAGACGGAGATAGCCAGCGTGTCATTGGAATTGAGCCCATCGGGGCGGCGAAAAATTACCCAATGGCGGTCAGAGAGTGACTGGGCGACTGCTGGTGAAGCCAGGAAGAGGAGGGCCAACAAACCCAACAGGCCCCACATCCCTGTATACCAGACTGGGAAATTGGTGAGCCGTTTATAGACAGCAAAGAGTGGACGGCAGCGATGAAGCGGCGATGAGTGTGGCATAGCTTCAGCTGCTGACTCCTCCAAAAAACAACGCCTTGCC
>JAPLGY010000179.1 GCA_026389955.1 Caldilinea sp.
CGAGGAGGTCCGCAACTTTTATCATGCGATGCCCGGAGTCACAGAATTTGTGCCGATCTTGTTGGATGCCCCCGACGTTGTCGCTCAGGTGGCCTCTGACTGCATCCGCTCTGAACAAACCGTGGTCAAAAATTGGGGAAATCTCCACAACAAGCCTGGTTTGGGGTTGTCCGATTCGACAGAGTGCTCTGAGCTGTGCGCCGGGCTCTGGCGCAACCAGAGCCTGCTGGGGGTGTTGGTGCTCAGAAGTCCAAAACGCGATGCTTTCAGCAAAGAGGATCAGGAATTGTTTGAGCTGGTTGCCGAGCAGATTGCTGCCGCTATCGAACGTGCCAATCAGGTGGCCAGGAAACATGTCGATGATATCCTGACAAGGGCTACTGCCTGGGCTGCAGAATTGGCACACGACATCAACGTCGACATCAACTACATTCGCAACCGGGCGTACTGGCTTCGCGAGCGGATGCCTGAGGTCACGACACAGGGCAGGCAGTGGGCCAAAGAGATCGATGAACGGGCTGCTGTGTTGGCCAACAAGGCGCGCGATGAGCGTGCGGAGCGAGCCTACAAGGTCCTGCCACTCGCTGGATTTTTGGAAGAAAAAATCCGAGAGTGGCAGGTGAGGGCCTGTACAGCGACAGAGATTGTCTATGAATGGGAAGATACGTCGGTCTGTATTTCGGTCTACCCCGATCAGCTCTGGCGTGTGGTGCGGCACCTGCTGCGCAACGCTGTCGAGGCGATGGGCTATCGCGGGAAGATTTGGCTGCGGCTGCGGTTACTGCCTTCCAATTGCGTGGAACTGCTGGTTGAGAACAACGGGCCAGATCTGTCGCCGATTGCACGTCAACAGCTGTTTCATGGGCTTTATTCGAGCAAGCCGAACGGGCATGAGCGAGGAATGGGGCTGCTGCTTGCTAAAAAGCTGATCGAACAGATGGACGGCATTCTCTGTTTGCTGCCGGCCAAGCCAGGGCGCGGGCCGGTGTTTGCTCTGCAGCTGCCGCGCAGCAGAGAGGAACGATCTGCTGTATGAGTGCTCGTCTTGGCGAACCTGTCAAGAAGAACCGGCCATACTGCGTTCTGGTTGTGGAAAACGACCCTCAGCAACGTGCCGACCATGTCGTCAATTTGGAAGGCTGGGGGTATCAGGTCTGCGTCGCGGAAGGGGATCCGGCTGCTGCAGACCGTTATGACAGGTTGTGCCAGACTGCGATCAGGCTGTCTGCGGCACAGTGCTGTGATCTGGCAATGGTCGACCTGCGCCTGCAAAGCGACATCAACCCTGCTGACGAGAGTGGTGTTGCGCTGTCCAAGGAGCTTCTCGTTGCTGGTGGGGTGATTCTGAGCGCCTACATCACGTCGGCCTGTGACAGCCTGGATGACCGCTGGGTCTGTGTCGGCAAGCAGGACGGGCCAGAGCAACTCCACGCCACCTTGACCGAACTGGTCGCCAGGCTTTTCCAATCCGATTGACTGTCCCTTCTCGTGCATCAAAAAGAAGGCAAGCTGCAATGACCTTGACACAACCCCTGCGAATTCTGGTAGTAGAAAATGACCCGCAACAGCGTGCCGATCTGATTGAGACGCTGCGAGCCTGGCCATGCGAATATTTTGCGGCCGAACCTTTTTTCTCGGCTGAGGATCCCAGTGCCGGGCTGTTGGAGGATGCCAAGAGCAAGGCCCGCCGATACCGTTGCCATCTGGCGCTGGTGGATCTGCGTCTCAAAGACGACAACGACTTGCACGACACCAGTGGGCTGGCTTTGGTAGCTGAACTGGCACCTACGCTTTCGATTATTCTGAGCGGCTATCTGGATCGCCAGATTGTCAAGACTGCGCCAGATCTGGATGGCCCTCCCCAGCGTCCCTGTGATTTTGTCGGCAAGGAAGATGGCCCGGATGCGCTTTGGCGCGCGATCCAGCAGGCTGCGCGGAACAGATGGTGCCGGCGCGAAGTGGAGTTTCTCCGGCCCCAAGAGCTGGAACCGAGCATGCTGATCCGACGTTTTGTGAGTCGGGGAGAGACGGCTCCTCCAGACCAGGTCGATGATGTGCTGCGACGGCTGTTTCCCAAAGCTACCCGCCTCAAGGTGGAGCCACTCACTGAAAATCAATCTTCAGCCAGCCTGCTGCTTCGCCAGCGGTCCTGGGTGTTCAAGGTCTTTGAAAACGAGTATCTGCGGCCTGTCATTGTCAAACTGGCGCGCTCTGGACGAATCTCCAACGAGCTGCAACGGTTCAGCGATGTGAAACCTTTTTTCCCGGCTGCCAGATACGCAAATCTCCATGGGCAGCCGGTTGAGCTGTGGGATGTTGGGGGAACGGTCTACGAGTTCATCGGCGACCACCATGATTTTCCGGTGGCCACGTTCAGCGAGTACTGTCAGATGCATGAAAGCCAGGAGATTGGCGAGGCACTGGCCAATTTTCGCAGCTTTTGGCGGCGCCTTTATCAGCGGCAGCCTGTACAGAGCCGCCAGACGATTCTGCGGGCCTGCAATTCGGTCTGGGGGGACGAGTGGTGTCGGCGGCTGCTCGATTCCCAGCAGACATCGTATTGGCAGGAATGTGCACAGCGCCTGGGACAGGGCGAACTGCCGAACCCCATTGCCTGGCTGATCCGGAAGGTTTCGCTGACGGCGCCTGGGCAATACAACGATGGCGGGCTTCCCTATGTCGATATTGCCATGATTCATGGGGATCTTCACAGCGGAAACCTGTTTGTGGACACGCGCGGGGATATCTGGGTCATCGACTACGAACGGACCGGCTATGGTCCGATCGTGCTGGACTGGACCGAGCTGGAGGTAGATATTCTCACGCAGTCTCCGGAACTGGATCTGACCGAGCCGGCCAGCCTGCACTTGCTGCAGGTC
Source organism: Caldilinea sp. (assembly GCA_026389955.1). The sequence goes on from JAPLGY010000179.1 coordinate 2,880, forward strand.
TTGTTGGCTTCTCCGACGGTCAGTATTCCGGAGGCAACACCGGTAGAGGATGCGACGTTGGGGAAGCTTTGGGCTGTGCTGTATTGGCTTCGTCGGCAGGCCGATTCTACGCTTCCGACATCCGACGCCAGACCTTACCTGTGGGGGGTGTTGTTCAACGCGTTGTTCCGGCTGACTCTGTTGTTTGCAGATCTGGACGGGTGGGAACGGGGGAGTGAGCGGCAGGTGTTGCTGCGGATCGCCCTGCTGGCCGGTCTGCTTTGTCATCGTCTGGATCATGTCAATGGGGGATGGTCGCTTGTCGGCCGGCAGGGCCCTACAAAACCGAAAAATGCAATCGGATAGTGTGAAAGGATGGTCCCTCATGTCGGAGATTGGGCCTGAACATCCGCTGACCTATCGTCAGGAGATCGTCGAGCCAGTTTTTCAGCTGATTCGATCTGGGGAATCGGCGGCGGTGGTGGGCCTGGCCAGCATGGGAAAGTCGCGTTTGCTGCGTTTTCTGCTGCGTCCCGACGTGCAAGCTCATTATCTGGGGGACGACTCCCCGGCGACCTGGCTGGTGCTTGTCGACGGGAACCGGCTGGCCACCGTATCCGAGTGGGGCTGGTACGAGCTGTTGTTGACTGCGCTGACCGAAGCGGCCTGCGGACGGCTGGGGGCGGGGGTAGGAGATTGGCTTGGCGGTCTGCAGAAAGAAGTGATCCTGTCTGAGAATGCGCTGCTGGCCCGGCGCTATGTCGAGCTGGCAACGCGGGTTTTGTGTCGTAAGCACGCTGTCCGGATCTGTCTGGTCTGCGATGAATTTGACGAATGCTATCGGAGCCTGCCGCCCAGTGGGCTGAACACTCTGCGTTTTTTGCGAGACGCCGACCGCTACAGCCTTTGTTATCTCCTGCTCTTGCGCGACCACCCGGCCCGTTTGCGTTCACCAGACGACCATGAGGGGTTTTATGAGCTGTTTTCCCGGTCGATTCTGGGCTTGAAGCCCTACACTCCTGTCGATGCCCGGCGTGTGTTGGCCCAGTTGGCGGTACGTCGGCGCTTTTCCCTCACTGTGCAGCAAGAAGAGACGTTGTTGTATCTCAGCGGCGCGCATCCTGGCCTGATGGTTGCGCTGTTTGACCAGTTTCTACATTGTAGGGAAGGGTTTCCTGTGGCAGGCTCTGCCGAGGAGGTTGTGCGTTGGGCGCTGGCGCAGGAGTCGGTGGGTGAAGAATGCCGCAAGGTCTGGAACGGGCTGAGGCAGGATGAACAGCTGGCGCTCCACCGTCTGGTCCAGGGGAGGGATGTGCCCTACGCGCTGCACGAACTGCTGGTTTTGAAAGGAGTCCTGTATGCGGCGGAGGGGGGGGGATCCTTGTTTGGTTCGCCGGTGTTGCGAGACTATGTGCGGACACAGGTCAGCGTTGACGTCGGCTCGTTGTGGTTGGACGAGCCGGCCGCAGCTGTCTGGATCGAGGGCCGGCGTGTGTCCGACCTGACGCGGCTGGAATTCGAATTGCTGCGTTATCTTTACCGGAGACGAGGACAGGTCTGTTCGCGCGAAGAGATTCTGGGGGCTGTCTATCCGGACGAACACATCGAGGCAGCCGGGGGCGACAATCGAGTGGATTCGTTGATGCGCCATCTGCGCAGAGCGGTGGAACCTGTACCAGAGCAGCCGCGCTATCTGTTGACGGTGCGCGGGCACGGCTATCGTCTGGTGGACAAGCTGGATCTGACACGCTAGGGGTACCGGCGCGCTTTGGGGTGCTGTGTGTCTTTTTCATGGCAGTCCAGGTCAACGACGGTTTGGGGGGCTTGACATTGTCTGATCGAGTGTTCGTATGTGAGGCGTGCGGCCAGACACGTGCGGCCAGACACGTGCAGCCAGACACGTGCGGCCAGACACGCGCGGCCAGACAATGGACAGAGATCTGAACGCCGCCATCCGTCTGAAACATACCGTGAGTTCCACGGAAATGAACGCCTGTGGAGAGCCTGTACGTCCTGGCGACATCGCTCAGGCTGTGGTCGGTGAAGCAGGAACCTGGCAACAAGCGTCTTCTGGTGAGCTGTTTGTCTAGGTCCAAGAGAACGGCAGAGATCGGTCTGGATGCGGCTAGGGGGTTGCTGGGCGCAGACCTTGTACGTTGAGCTGGAGCCGACGACTTCCCTGCCATTCGTTGGCTTCGAGCTGGAAGGCCAGATCCAGTCGGCTGCCTTCGTCGAGGCGGCCAGCCCATTCGCCCTGGTGGAATGCGATCGCCTCTAGGCAGGCGCTGCCACTTTGCTGATCGACCACCAGGCGCAGATGTTTGCCTTCGCCGACTGTGCGAAGGCTGCGCACGCGTGCGTTTCTGAGCAGCAGTGTCGCTGGTGGGTTTTCGCTGCCGGTCGGTTCGAGACGGGCGAGCTGTTCGGCCAGTCCCCAGGTCAGTTCGGGCAGTGTGGTGACGGCGTCGATGGCAAGCTGGGGGCGCAGCGCAGTACGATCGGCCAGTGCACTGGCTGCAACAGCGGCAAGTGCTTCGCAGAAAGCGGGCAGCTGGGTGCGATGGACGGTAAAACCGGCGGCCAGGTGGTGGCCACCGTGGCGGATGAGCAGCGGGGCAAGCTGGTCCAGTGCCTGGCTGATGTTGAACTCGGGGATGCTGCGTGCGCTGCCGCGGGCCGTTTCTGCTTCTTCGTGGATGACCACTGCTGGACGGTAGTGGCGTTCGACCAGCCGGCCGGCGACCAACCCGACGATGCCGGGTTTGAAGTGTGGGCTGCGGGCGATCAGGATGGCAGGGTCCTGCTCGAAGAGAGAGGCCAGCTGGGCCTCCGCCTGGGTCTGTGCCGTTTCCGTGAGTGAGCGCCGCTGTTCGTTGAGTCTTTCCAGTGTGGCTGCCAATTTTTGGGCCTCCGGAACGTCCTGGGTGCGCAGCAGCCGGTAGGCCAGACGGGCGTCGTCGAGTCGGCCGGCTGCGTTGAGGCGCGGCGCGATCCGAAAGGAAATTGCGGCAGCGTCGACCCTGCCAGGACGCAGGTCCGCCTGTGCAAAAAGTGCCTGCAGCCCGGTCCGGGCGGTCTGATTGAGCGCTGCCAGCCCGCGGCGCACCAGACTGCGATTTTGCCCGACCAGCGGCATGAGATCGGCGACCGTGCCCAGGGCCACCAGATCCAGCAGGCTGGCTTCGACAGCGGCGGCCTGCTCGGGCGCCATCCCAGTTTCCTGCGCTGCGGTGCGCAGCAGTGCCTGCGCCAGCCGGAAAGCGACGCCGACCCCCGCCAGCTTGGGAAAGCGGCTGGCGCATTCTGGCCGCTGCGGGTTGATTACCGCCAGCGCGGGCGGCAGGTCGCTGCCCGGCAGATGGTGGTCGGTGACGATGACGTCCAGGTTGTGTTTGTGGGCAGAGGCGACCTCAGCGTTGGAGCGAATGCCGCAGTCGACTGTGATCAACAGCTGTGCCTGGGCAGCGATCCGCAAAATTGCATCGTTGTGGAGCCCGTAGCCTTCGTCGACCCGGTCAGGGATATAGGGGCCGACCCGTCCGCCCAGCGCCTGCAGTGTGCTGACCAGCAGGGCAGTCGAGGAGACGCCGTCGGCGTCGAAATCCCCGTAGACGCAGAGGGTCTCCCGGCGGCGCAGCGCCTGCCAGATGCGCTCGACAGCGACGTCCATGTCGCGCAGCAGGAAGGGGTTTTCCAGCGCCGCGTGTTCTCCGCCCAGAAATGCTTGCACCGCTGCTGGGGTGGTGAGCCCACGTGTGTAAAGCACCTGGGCCAACAGCGGGTGTTCAGGGATAGCCGCCAGAAAGGCAGCGGGGGCTCTGGCAGCGATTGTCCAGCAGGCGTTGCGGTAACTCATGTGGTCTCTCAGTATACAGCCATGTCGTCGCCGACGCACGAACGGCTGGGCTGCATTTGATGGCTTTGCACGGCAATGATAGACTGCGGCTGGAGTGACCTCCTGCACAGGGCTCTCTGGTGATTCTGGGCAACTGTGCGTGGCAGAAAAATATGTTGGGGAAGAAGAGGCTGTGATGGCTTCGACATTGGAAAGAATGCGCAGGCTGCAGGGGCTGCGCCCACAACAGAGCCGGCCAGAGCTGACGTACACCCCTCTGGACGAGGCGGGGGATCCCTTGTGCGCCAGAGCGCAGCCCAGCGGTGGGGGCGAGCTGCCGACGGGCAGCGAGGTCGAAACTGCAGCCGGACGCTGCTATGTGGTGACGACGGCGGTCCCGTTGGGAGGGGGATCTGCTGCACGGCCGCTGGCAGCGGCGTTGGCGGCTTCCCCTGCAGTGCTGGCTCCGTTTCACCCTGAATTTTTGCTCGAACAGGAAGCTGGTTTTGCCGATGCTGCTTTTGTCGATACGGAGACGACCGGGCTGGGCAGTGGGGGAGGCGTCTATGCGTTTATGGTTGGGGTGGGGACTTTTGAACGTGCGGGTTCAGGGGTGGCTGGGGAATGGGACGCCAGCGGGCTGGAACAGGTGGCACCTTCCCATTTTGTGGTGCGCCAGTTTTTCATGCGTCATCCGGGAGAAGAACCGGCGTTGCTGGCAGCCGTTGCAGCGACGGTCGGCGCTCGTCGGCTGGCAGTCACCTTCAATGGGCGCAGCTTCGACCTGCCGCTGCTGCGCGCCCGCTACCGACAAAATCGACCCTTCCTGCCCGAGCCGTACCACACAGCGGCACTTCTGGAGGAAGGACACCCACACCTTGACCTGCTGCTGCCGGCACGGCGACTCTGGCGCCGCCGACTCCAAAGCTGCCGTCTGGGCAACCTGGAGCAACAGATCCTGGGAATCCAGCGGGTTGAGGAAGATGTACCTGGCGCTCTGATTCCGGCGCTCTATCAGGAGTACCTGCGCACCCGGCAGGCAGGGGAGTTGCGCCGGGTCTTCTACCACAACTGTGAGGACATTTTGTCGATGGTCTCGCTGGGCGAGCAGTTGGTGGTGGCCTATGCCAACTCCTTTGAACCGAACGACGACCTGCTGCACGCCGAAGAACTGTTGTCTCTGGCGATTTCTTATGGGCAGCGGTCGGAGAGCCGGCTGGCGGAGCGCGCGTACAGATTGGCGGCGGCACGAGCGAGCTCAGAAGCGCTGTGTGCCGCCATCTTTGGGGGGTGGGCCCAACTGCTCAAGCAGCAGGCGCGGTGGGCCGAAGCGGCCGAAATCTGGCAGCGCTGGCTGACCTCGGTAGGCGGCGCAGACGCAACGCCTTTCATCGAACTGGCCAAATACCACGAGTGGCAGACCCACGACCTGGAACAGGCAGAAATGTGGGCAGGGTGGGGAGCCCACACGGTCGAAGCGATCGCCCCCCACCGGCGGCTGCCTGGCCAACTGGCCGACCTGCAGCACCGTCTGCAGCGCATCCAACGCAAACGGGCGGGCTCGACGTGAAGAGCCTCCCCTGCCTACTGTCGCACAACAACTGGCAGATGCATCTCGTACACCTCTGTCGCCACCCGCACTGTGATTGTCGCCGTCTTTGTCACTGGCTCCCCTGCTTCCATGCCTCGCGCCTGCACAGTCAACAGATGATCGCCCAGCGCAGCGTTGGCCGGGGCGGTGATGTCGATCGATACACTCTCTCCAACGTTCACTGTTGCAGGCAACCCTGTCGCGGCAAACTCACCGGGCAGCACGCCCACCGTCAGCTCGGCTGCACCCTGAAAGCCTTCGACAGGTTGTACAAAAAGCGTGCTCTTGCGCGTCGACCCCGGCGTCATCCACAGCCAGGGCGGGTTTGCTTGCAGCACAAAAGAGGGCACAGCAGAAAAACGCCAGAGAGCACCGTCACCCGCAAACCAAAGGTGGCGGTTGAGATCCACCTCAATCTGTGAAAGCGTAGAGAGCTGTTCGGGCAGCGCAGCACATTGCGCTGGTTCGATGGCATTCGTGCGGCGACAAAGGTGATTGGTGGCAAAATACCAGATCTCCTCAGAGATGCCGTGTGCAAAAAGTGGGTTGCGCTGCGTCACACCGCGAGCAACTTCCCATTGTTCGTCCAAAAATTGCTCGACTGAATCGAACACCTGCGCTTCGATGCTGGTTGCAGTGGGACGCAGCAGAACGACCTGAGCTGCTGGAAGTTCGCATTGGCCCCAGCCATCTCGATGTGCCAGCAAGAGGCCATTCTCGGCCACGATCAGATCACACAGAGACTGGACGGCACCTCCGTCGCCGATCGAGCGCCATTCGCCGTCCATCCAGCGATAGAGCGCTTCACGGGTTGCCAGCCAGATCGAATCGTTGACGGCGATCTGTGCATTGAGGTGCAAAGACGGGAAAGGATAGTCTGTCCACGTATCATCGGTCAGCACAAGGGGCGTTTCCCCATCATTCAGATGAAGCACACCGGATTCCGCAGTGCCGTCTTGCTGCTGCGGACCTACGTAAGCAAACCAGGTGTTGTGTTCGTCCTGAGCAAAGATGTCGGTGATCGCTGGACAGTGCGTGGACGTCGGTTCGCTGATGGGCAGCGTATATGCAATCGATCGATCTTGATGGTGGCGGACGAGCATGGAGGGTGGGCAAAGAGGGGCGTAGACAAACATCTGAACCAGGTTCAGCCAGACATCGCCGGCGGGTGTGCGTTCGGCGATCGAGGCTGTATAGTTTTGGTTGGCGATCTGCCACTGGTCGTCGTGGAGAAGGGTTGTTGCGGCGTCGTCAAGCCCCTGCAGGGCGGCCGGCGCGTTGATTTCGGTGTAGCGACGGCTGATGCTTGAAAGCCACAGGGTTCCCTCGCCAGCGGCAATCACGCTGGTGAAGGTGTCGCCGATCGGCGCATCAGCAATTCGATGGAAGGCCCCGTCCGGCGTATACAGCCAGGCTGGACCCATCGCCCAGACCCCATTGCCTGACGGGACAAGCAGATTCACACGGGTCTCTTCGTCGATCTGTTGATCGGGCGACGAGTGATCGACTGGAAAGATGAAGACTGTGCCAAAGCAGCCTTTGAGACAACTGGCTCCTCTTCCTGCCACCCAGAGCCGCCCATCGGCGGTGACCGCCATTGTGCTCGGTGCAAAGCCGCTGTTCGGCATTGCGACCGGTTCAGGCTCGAGTGTTTCCCATTGAGCGCCTGTCCAGTGGTGAATGGTGCCCTCGACAAAAAGCGCCCAAACCTGGTGGTTCCAGGCTGCCATCAAATCGGGATGGACGCCTTCTGCGGTCGCAGGCATGCGGTCGATCCAGCTGCTGCCATTGTAAACCGCAAAATCAACCCACACAGCGCTGTCTGTGATCGCCCACAACGGGTTGGCGTTTTGTGTCTGGAGAATTGCGTCGTAGGCATGGAGGACCATAGTTTCACGGTTGGGCGACCACGTCCAACTTCCGTCCGCAGCGCGCTGACTGACGCTGCCCTCTGGCCGATGATGGCTCAACCAGAGCGTGCCATCGGCGCCGACGGCGATGCCATCGACGTAGTTTGTGTACAACCCGCTGTTGGCGGTAGTAAAGTGTGTCCAGACGCCGGATGTATCGAACCGGCTCAACCCGCCGTCGCCGCCAAACCAGCGATTTCCTGCAGGGTCCACTGCAATTGCCAGGATGCGACGGCTGGGCAGGCCGTCGAGCACGGAATAGCGTGTCGACGTCTGGGTGGGGATATGCCAGCGCAACACACCATTGCCAGTCCCAATCCAGAGATCATCGCCTTCCTGGACAAGTGTGTACTGCTCGTTGCTCCAGCGTGTCCAGACGGCGGCGTCGTTCCAATTCAGCGTTGTCAGAGCAGTTTGGGGCGCAGCCGGTGGATCTGGCTGCGCCGCCAGGATCGGCGTCTGTGCCGGCAGGAACGTGAAGAGTGCGGTGACGGCGGCTGCGGTGGCACAGAGGTATCGGTACAGCCAGTAACACATTTTCATGTCGCACCTCCCTGGGTGAGCACAGCGTCTATACGCCTGTATCTATAGTATAGTACAAGTTGTCCACTTTTTGATTTGTACCTTTTTTGTATTTTTTTTGAGGGATTTTGTGCTGTTTGGGGGAGCCAGTCGGGCGACGTCAAGCAGGGGGCGGCGCGGCAACAAGCAGCGGGCAGAGCGCATTCGTCCGTGTGTCGAGCAGGCAGCGCAGCATGAAGAACGCGTACAAGAGTGAACTGGACCCGAACAACAAGCAGAGCACGGCCATGCGCCAGCATGTGGGCGCGGCGCGCTGGGCGTACAACTGGGGGCTTGAGCGAATCAAACAGGCGGCAGCCAAGGGCGAGAGATGGCCGAGTGCGGTCGATCGCAAGACCCGCAAGCACGGACTGGGCGCTTGCCGCTGAACCATCAAGGTGTTGGATGGGTGCATCCAGTTGCCGCGCATCGGCGTCGTGC
>JAPLGY010000690.1 GCA_026389955.1 Caldilinea sp.
CCATCTGGCGCTCCAACCAGGAATTGGCAAGATCATTCTGGTAGACGAGCGCCCGCCGCTGTCTTTGACCAGCGATAAATCGACCGAGGCCTATCGCAACTGGTGGCCCGGGCCAGACGACGCCATGCTCGGGCTGATGAACCGCAGCATCGACCTGCTGGAGCAGCTCGACACAGCCAGCGCCCACCGGTTGAACCTCAACCGCCGCGGCTACCTGTACGTCACCGGCGACCCAGCCGCTGTGCCAGCGCTGGTTGCGTCGGCGCAGCTGGGCGCACAGCTGGGGGCTGGTCCGCTGCGCGTGCATGGCGGCAGCGTCCATGACCCGGTCTATGTGCCGGGCAACGCCGAGCACTGGCAGGGGCAGCCCGACGGCGCCGACCTCCTGCTCGACCCTGGCTGGATTCTGCGTCGCTTCCCCTATTTGAATCCGGCCAGCCTGGCGGCGCTGCACGTCCGTCGCGCCGGCTGGTTCAGCGGCCAGCAGCTGGGCATGGTCCTGCTGGAGCAGGCCCGGGCCCGGGGTGTGCAGCTCCTGACCGGCCACGTAGACAGCATCGACACCCGCGGGGGACGGGTGCGTTCGGTGCGGGTCAAGGTGGCCGGGGGGGAGCAGGAACTGGCCACGCCGGTGCTGGTCAACGCAGCCGGCCCCTTGGTGAATTCGGTGGCGGCACAGCTGGGGCTGACCTTGCCGATTTTTTGCGAGCTGCACCGCAAGATGGCACTGGAGGACCGGTTCGGCGTCCTCCCGCGCGAGGCCCCGCTTGTGATCTGGGAGGATGCACAGCTGCTGCCTTGGTCCGCCGAGGAACGCGCTGCGCTGGCGGAAAGCGCTGAAACGCAGCCGTTGTTGGCCCCTTTCCCTGGGGGCATCCACTTTCGACCGGAAGGCCGGCCCGGCTCCCAGACCGTTTTGATGCTGTGGGCCTACCACAGCGAGCCTGTCCCGCCGCTGCTGCCCCTGCCCGCTGACCCTGAATTCCCCGAGATCGTCCTGCGCGGGATGACCACACTCGTCCCAGGGCTTGCGGCTTATCTGGAAAAACTGCCCAAGGTCTCCGTAGATGGGGGCTACTACACCAAAACTCGCGAGAACCGGCCGCTGATCGGCCCGCTGCCGGTGCAGGGCGCGTACATCCTGGCTGCGCTGTCGGGGTATGGGTTGATGGCAGCCTGCGCCAGCGGGGAGCTGCTGGCGGCCCATGTGGCTGGCGGGGCGCTGCCCGGCTACGCCCCTGCCTTTGTGCCCAGCCGGTACGAAGAGCCTGGCTACCTACGCAAGCTGGAGGCGTGGGGCGCAACCGGTCAGCTGTAGGGCTTGCCAGGACGTTGTTCTGGCCCTTCTCTCTCAGCGCTCTTCGCTGCGCAGCTGCAGCCAGAGCAAAGGGATCAGCATAGGGATGAAGACGACAATCGGCACCCCGAGCAGCCCCAGATAGCTGCGCAGCCAGGTGCCCCCAGGCACCAGCCCAACCGCATACAAAATATAGCCAGCCAGCCCGAAGATGGTGGCCCAGAGCAAGTGCTTGACCAGCGCAGGGCGTGACAACACGCGAATCTGTACGATCAGCAGCAAGCTGAGCGTGATCTCAGGGTCATCAGGGCAATCACCAGCGTCAGCACATTGGCACGATCGGGCGCAGGGGAACGGGCAAGGGTCAGCTCGGCAGGATCCGCGGGGGGTGTCTGAAGTGCAAGCGTGACCGCTGCGGTCGGGGAGAGCAGGGAAGGGGAGAGCAGGGCAGCGGACGGCAGGGCAGCGGACGGCAGGGCAGGAGAGAGCAGGGCAGGGGCGGGGAGGGCAGGGGGAAGCACGACCAGGCTGATCCCGTCGCCGCTGGAGGCGGCGTGGCTGCGTGCGCTGGCCCGCAGCACACCGCTGCGTTCGAGTGTGACCTCATAGACTGCACTGCCGCTGCGGGTGGCCACCGGCCCGATCACCAACCCCGCTTCTTCCCCTTCATAGCGCAGCTCAAAAGAGACCTGCGTGCCGTCGGGCACTGGGTTTCCGTTCAGGTCACGAATCGGCCCGGCCCGCAGCCGCAGGATCTTTCCCGGCTCGACCGTCGGCCGCTCGTCCAGGGGAGGCAGTGCGTTGCTGCGTGCCAGCGCGGTCCCATCACTCTCCTCGATCGTCAACCCGAGCGGGAGGGCCGGGTCAGGCAGCAGCCGTTCGCTGAGCGTCGAAAAGCGTGTTCCGGGCACATCGACAGGGGGCGCGCCCACCGGCAAATACCGCCGGAAGAGCGCGTGCACAGCGCTCTCCAGAAAGGGGGGCGTCTTGCTGTACACCCCCAAATAGGCGGTCAGCCTGCTCATTTCGGTGGCGTCGAGGTAATAGGGGGCCTGTGCGGCCAGCACAACGGTCTTCTGGTCGGTCAGCAGCGTAGCATGGTCGCCCAACAGCCGTTTGACTGCCAGGCTGGTGTAGTCGCCGGCGACGTCGAGCATCACAAAGACGATCCAGTCGGCGTTTCGGAGGGCTGCCAGTGTTCTGCTGGCAACATCTGTGCTGGCTGCACCGGCACCGCTTTCCAAGTCGCTCGGTGGCGGGGGAGAGCCCTCAGACGGCAGACGGGTCGGGGTCGGGGTCGGCAAAAAAAGCGACATCGCCGACGGGTCCGCAGGGGCGGCCGGCGCGGCCGCTTCGAGGCTGTCGAGCAGTGCAGTCAACTCCACAAAGGTTCGGCTGACAATTTTGGCTGGGTCGATGACACCGGTCGATTGGGAGCCGTACAGCCGTTCGATCAACAGAGCCAGCGTGTCAGGGCCGATGGAGGGCTCCTGTTCGCAGGTCAGACATTCGCGCTGCAGCCGAAAATCGGTGAAGATCAGGATCTGGTCGGTCTGGTTGAACGCCGGGGGCACAGGCACGGTCTGGGTCGCTGGGTCCGGGTAGAGCAGGGTGATGGCGGACCGAGCCAGCTCGCCCATCTGCTGTTCGGCTTCGACCCGTTCCTCGCTGGCCAGAACCCCCACATCGCTCTCGGTCACCAGAACACTGGGGAGGGGGATGACGGCGGCGGGCAGTTCGCTTTGAAGCGCGGGTGCCGACAGCGCGGCGGGGTCGACCGCCGTGCGGTAGAGCCCCAGTTTGAGCCGGACGATGCGGCGGGCAGCGGCGTCCACTCGGTCGGCGAAGTCCCGATCTTCGGCGTAGAGGGTGAGAAAGGCATCCAGCGTCGCCCGCAGGGTCTGCACATAGGTCGGGCTGACACTGTCGCTGCTGGGGTCTGCCAACAGGAGGAGATCGTTGCCCGCCACGAAAGCGTCCTGGGCCACGCGGCGGTACTCTTCAGCGCCAGCCTCCTCAAAATACCGGCGCAACGCCGGAGCGGCCAGCGGGCCAG
>JAPLGY010000261.1 GCA_026389955.1 Caldilinea sp.
GCCTTGCAGGAGTCGCAGACCCAGGCGTGAGTTGTGGAAGCGGATTTCGTGCGAAAAGAGTCCGGCGTTTCGTTCCTGGGCAAACTGGTCGAACACGCCGGCCAGCGCCGTTGTATTTTGTTGAAAATGGGCCAGGTAGGGGTACAGCTGAGCCAGTCGTCGTTGTTTTTCTTCTGGCGCTGTCAGCTGGGGCCACTGCTGGCGCAGCAGCGTCTCTTTGAAAATATCGTAGCCAAGGAAGACTTCGTCTGCGCCCTCGCCCGTCAAGACCACCTTGATTCCCTCGGCCTTCACGCGCTGGGCCAGCAGGTACATTGGTACAAAAGCAGTGCGGAAGACTGGCACCTCGGCATGCCAGAGCGCTTGTGGAAAGGCTTCGGCGATCGCACGGTATGAGATCTGCAGTGCTGTGTGGCGAGTTCCGAGCTGTCGGCTGACCAGAAGTTGTTCGTCCGATTCGTCGTAGTAGGCGTCGGTAAAGCCGATGGAGAAGGTGCGCACCGGGTAGGGCGAGTGCTGCACGGCCAGCAGGGTTGTGATCGAGGAGTCCAGTCCACCGCTCAGATAGGCCCCTACCTCCACGTCGCTGCGCAGCTGAAGCTGCACGCTTTTGCCCAGCAGGGCGCGTGTCTGTTCGGCGGCCTCTGCCAATGTTGCTGGGCAGCTGGCCAGGCGATCTGGGTTTCCCTGGATTTCCAGCCGATCGTAGTGAAAAAGATGCGGTGAGGCAAAGGGCTGCCCTGGCTGTTTGTGCAGGCGGAGTGCGGCGCCGGCGGGCACCTGGGAGATATTTTGGTAGCCGCTCTGGTGGGGCAGCGGTGTCCAGACTGCCAGGATCGAAGCCACCTGTTCCGGGTCGAAGCGCAGCTGGATGTCTGGATGTGCCAGGAAGCATTTGATCTCCGACGCAAAGACCCATTCTGTTCCAGAGTGGGTATAAAAGAGGGGGCGTTTGCCGTAGCGGTCGCGCACCAGCAGCAGGCTTTGCGCACACCGGTCATACAGGGCAAAGGCAAATCCTCCGTTGAAACGGGGGAGTGCGGCCTCTCCCCATGCGATGCAGGCGGCGAGCACGACCTCGGTGTCGGACTGAGTATAGAACTGGCAGCCCTGCTGTTCGAGCTCGTGGCGCAGTTCCAGATAGTTGTAGACTTCTCCGTTGTAGGCGATCCAGTAGCGTCCGCTTGCGTCGCTCAGGGGTTGTTGGCCGCTTTGCAAATCAAGAATGCGCAGTCGTGCGGTACCGAGTGCTCCCTGTTCGTCGAAAAAATAGCCCAGCTCGTCGGGGCCACGATGGCGGAGCATGCCCAGCATCTGGCTGACGGTTATAGAAAAAGAATCAGCGGAGCGTTCTGACTGATAGAATCCGACAATGCCGCACACGTTGTCTACTCCTTTCTCGACGTAAAAAACTGCCCATCTCTTCTGGCACTTGACCGCTCTGGTGGGTCAGCAACAAATCTGGGGCATGGTGCCTGTTCTGAAAAGGGGCTGCATTTCAAAAATCGGCCAGGCCAATCCCGATTCTTTCCATTTGGGGACTCAGCCCGGCCAGATCTGGGATCTCCTGGACCTTTGCCAGCGCTTCTGCCCGATCCATCAGCCCGTAGCGAACCTGTTCGGCCACCTCCATCACATAGGGATGGAAGCCGTGCTGCCGGTAGTGAATGGCGATGCCCAGGTCGTTGAGTCGGCAGTTGCTCGAATGGCGTCCGGTGTCGCGGGCAGGCTGCCAGCCCAGCGCCTGGATGGAGGCCAAAATTTCTGACTCGCGCAGTGCCACGGTCAGCATCGGGTTGATCACCGTCACGCGGCCAGAGGGCTGTTTTTGCAGCAGGCTCTGGCGGATAAAAAAGAACTGGCCAGCTGCCGGCCCGAAAAGCTGGGTGTAGCGGTCGCGCTGGGGTGCGCGAATCCGCTCTTGTTGGATCAGATTCAGGTCGAGCACGGCCATGTCTTTGGGCACTTGTCCGCCGATATAGCCGCCGGCGATCAGCGGCGCCTCATGTTGCAGGGCAAATTTGACCATCAGGTTGTTGATCAGGCTGATACACGAATTGCAGAGTGCGCTTGCACGCTTGATGGATGCTGGGCTCTGCACCCCTCCTGCGACGACACTGTTGCGGTACATCTGGGCCATGAAATCGGGAGCTGGGCGGAAAAAAAGAAAATCGACCCCGAGTGCAGCGGTGACTGTATAACAATTTTCGCGCGCCTGCTCTGCCACAAAGCCGTTGTCGACGGTGACAGCCAGGCAGCGCAAGTGGTAGGTGCGCACCAACTGCTGGAGGGTGTAGGTAGAATCTTTGCCGCCGCTGAAGGCGACGATACAATCGTACTCTCCTTGGCCCCGGCTCGACTCGATCGCCTCTTCCATGCGTGTGCGCAGCTGTTGGCGTGCGGTGGCTACGGGGGCTTCCTGCTCGGCGGCCTGGCAGAAACTGCAGAGCCCGGACGAGTCAAAGGCGATTCCAGGAAAAGTGGACGGCAGCACACAGCGCGTGCAGTGGGAGATTGGTTCAGCGGACACGGGACAGCTTCTCCTCCACGACTGCAGTCAGGCTGGCCAGTGAATTGAGCCGGTTGCTCAGCAGATCGTCGTCGCTGAGTTTGATGGCAAACTCCTGCTCCAGGAACGTGACCAGCTCGACAAAGCCGAACGAATCTAGATGGCC
>JAPLGY010000608.1 GCA_026389955.1 Caldilinea sp.
AGCTTTGCACGTGCTGAACGGCGGCATTGGCGGCGCTGGCGGCGCTGCTCTGGCCGCGCGCCTCGATCACTGCTGCGCCCCGTTTCTGCACGGTCGGGATGAACGTTTCGCGAATCCAGCGGTCGTCGTCGATCACGCTGGGGGCTGGCTGCCCATTGATCTCGGCGTGGAACGCGTCTGGGTATTGGGTGGCGCTGTGGTTGCCCCAGATGGTGACCTTTTGGACAGCGCGGACCGGCTGCCCGCTTTTGGCGGCCAGCTGGTGGATGGCCCGATTGTGGTCCAGGCGGGTCATGGCAGTGAAGCGCTCTGCGGGCACGTCGGGGGCGCTGCGCATTGCGATCAGCGCATTGGTGTTGGCCGGGTTGCCGACCACCAGGACCCGAACATCCGACGCCGCGTGGTCGTTGATTGCCCTGCCCTGAACCGTAAAGATGGCTCCGTTGGCGCTGAGCAGATCTTTGCGTTCCATGCCCTTGGCGCGCGGACGGGCGCCGACGAGCAGCGCCCAGTTGGCGCCTGCAAAGGCTTTGTTCGGGTCGTCGCTCAGAACCAGGCCAGCCAGCAGAGGAGAGGCACAGTCGTCCAGCTCCATGGCGACCCCCTCCAGGGCCTTGAGCGCCGCACTGATTTCCAGCAGCTGCAGCACCACAGGCTGGTCCAGGCCAAACAAGTCGCCGTTGGCGATCCGGAAGAGCAGTGCGTAGCCGATGTTGCCGGCAGCACCGGTGACGCTCACTCGAATCGGGCTTTTCATCGATCTTTCTCCCTCTCACTGATACAGGAACAAAATTCTTGGTTCGCTCGTTGCTTGCATGTACAATAGAAATATGCTTAGCATAGCGCCAATCGGGGTTCTTGGCAATCTGGCCGAGAGGAAAGGGGGCGCTGTCGGCGTTTTCTGGCTCAGGCCAGAAGGTATGCAGGGCGGCAGAGAGTGCACGCAGGGGGTGTAAACCAGTGGGGGAGAGCAAAGAGATGAAATCAACAGTGTGGCGGCAGCGGGCTCGATGGGGAATTTTGCTGGCGGTCTGGCTGTCGCTGCTGCCTGGTGCAGCTGTGCAGACTGCTCTGGCCGAAGGGCGGATGGTCCCGCAGGCACCCAGCGCAGATGCCAGCGAAGAGATCGTCTATGTAGACAACAACGGTGTGATTCGGGTACAGGATCTGGTCTACAACACCAAACAGGTGCAGTGGTACAGCCCGACAGCCGGGTGGCGCAGCATTGCCTTGGGTGATTTTGACGCCGACGGCGACTTTGAGATCGCTGCGGTGCGCGGCGCGCTGAACAGTGCGGTCGCCCCGGAGCTGGCGGTCTTTGACCCGGTGGTGGCCACCGGTGCGCCGTCGCAGGGCCAGGAGATCAACGGCGTTCCCTGGAAACAACTTTTCACGCTGCCGCTGCCGGGAAACCCTGCGCTGGTCTTTGCCGGCAACTTCGACACCAATGTGCCGGGCGACGAGATAGCCGTCGCGCGCGCGCTGGTGCCAGCCGACGGTGGGGGCACGCGCAAGACGCGGGTGACGGTCTACAAACAGACGAGCACCACACCGACCGGGACAGCCTGGGTCGAACATGTCTCACGCAATTTTGACCAGGAATGGAACCGCGGGGCGGTGGGCAACCTCGACCTGGCGGGGGCACAGGAACTGGTGCTGGTCGACGAAGACAAGGGGGAGTTCAACGTCTACCGCCCCGACGATGCGCTCCGCAAGATCGATGGGCCGGGTGGCAGCGACAGCAACCCAATGCGTGATGTGGCCGTCGGCCAGTTTATTCGTGGGGGCTACCCGGAGCTGTTGGTGGCCCGCAAGGAAGACAGCACCGCGCAGCGGACCTTCGAGATCTATCAGTACAACGGCTCCATCATGGTGGCGGTCACCGGCGACCGTCTGGCTCCGGGCCCGCGGGTGATTGTGGCGGGCGACATCAGCGGCAGCAACGAAGACGCCGAGGCGATCATGGTCCGCCGCTGTGAAGGAAACTGTGCCCGGCTGATCGTGCGCAACGACGGCGCCGACGGCATTGTGCAGGGGTTTCTCGATGGCTTGCGGCTGGACGACGACGACGGCTTTCGGGCTGTGGCCGCAGGTGATATCGACGGGGACGGGCGCGACGAGATTGTTGCCATACGCGACAACCAGATTCGTTACTTCCCGGACGCGCACAATTCGACCAGCCACCAGACGATCAACGCCCCGACCGACCGCCGCAACGTGCTGATCGGAGACCTGGACCGCAACGGCTTTATTTCGGGCCCTGTGTTGGGGGCGACCCCTGGCCGGATCGACGAGACCGTCTACATGGGCTTCGTGCGCGAGGGC
>JAPLGY010000609.1 GCA_026389955.1 Caldilinea sp.
GTCCTCAACTGCGACTGGGGCTGGTGGCTGATGAATCTGGAGAGCCCTGGCTGGCGGGCATATTGGCAGGGGGAGGTATTGCGCCAGCTTCAGGCCAACGCAAACGACGGCGTCTTCATGGACAGCCTCAGCGTGCCCAATTATCTCGGCAGCGACCGCTACGATCCGGTGCTGCCGTCTTTCGACCTGACCTACGAAACTACCTGGGCCAGCCGTATCGACGCCTGGCTGGCCTGGCTGCAGACGCAGCCTGTAGGCGACTATGCCCTCGTGCCCAATGTCGGAAACTGGGTGACGACGCGTGACCCGACGACCTACGCCGCCGTCGACGGCGCCATGTTCGAGGGGTTTGCGATGTGGGGTGCAGGGGCGCCGTATGCGGTCGAGGACTGGCGCTTGCAGATGAACCGGGCGCTCGGCCTGATCCGCCAGGGCAAAGCCGTGATCGCCCAGGCGTACACGGGCGACGGTCGCGAGCGGCTCTTTGCCCTGGGCAGCTATCTGTTGATCAAAGGCGAGCGCACTTATCTCAACCTGGAGTCGGACATGGTGCCGGAGTGGTGGCCCGAGTACGACATCGCCATCGGCACTCCGCTGCAGCCGCCGGTTGCGGTTGTCGACGATTTGGCAAGCAACGCTGTCTATCGTCGCGACTTCACCAACGGCTTTGTCCTGGTCAACCCGGCGGAGGAGGGGGCCCCGATCGTCGTGGATCTGGGAGGGATGTTTCGGCTGGCGCAGCCAAACGGGGGCGGGCCGGTCGGTGCAGACGGTGTTCCCACCGGGTCGCTGACTTTTCAGAGTGTGACCACTGTCAGCCTGCCGCCCTATTCTGCGGCCGTGCTGCTCCAGATGCCGCCCGACGGACAGGCAGTGGAACGGTGAACAAAGTTGTGCTGCGCTGAACACAGCGGCGAGCCATGACAGGCCACTTCAGGAGCTGCGCAGTCCAGGAGGTTGCTTTGCCACAGTGATGTTGCTTTGCCACAGTGCAGAAAGGTATCCATATGCAGCATGCACCAGAGACCCGCATCGACCGTTTTCTTGTTCCGGGCATTGTCGATATGCATTTCGACCTGCCGCTTGACCTTTACGACCGGCGCACACAGCGCGGGCTGCTGCGCAACGAGTATCTGCCTGAATTGCGCGCCGGTGGCGTCGGTTTGATCGGCGCTGCGATCTTTGTGGAGGACAAGGATCTGCCAGAGCTTGGGCTGCGTGTGGCGCTCGACCAGGTTGCTTGTCTTTACGAAGAAGCGGCGTTGGCCGCCGACGAGGTGGTGATCTGCCGCAGCTATGCTGCGATCGAGCAGGCGCGTGCTGCCGGCAAGATCGGCGTGTTGATCACGATGGAGGGCGTCGAACCGTTGGGGACAGATCTGCATCTGCTGCGCGTCTTTTATGAGCTGGGGGTGCGCAGCCTTGGTTTGACCCATGCGCGGCGCAACGCTGCCGGTGACGGCGGTCTTTTTGCGCCGGCGGGGTCGTCGCCGGCGGGATTGAGTCGTTTTGGCAGGGCGGTTGTCCAGGAGTGTCAGCGGCTGGGCATCCTGCTCGACCTGGCGCACCTCAACGCTGCGGGCACGGAGGAGGTGCTGGCGTTGACCGACGGCGCGTTGATCATCTCGCACACCAACCCACGCCATTTTTACGACATCGAGCGCAACACCAGCGACGCGCATCTGCGCGCAGTGGGTA
>JAPLGY010000075.1 GCA_026389955.1 Caldilinea sp.
TCTAGATCGAGGCAGATCGTGCGCCACTGGGGTTGTTCCTGGGCAATGGTTCGCCCCATTCCCCAGAGCGCGCCGCCAGCCAGGGCTGCGGGTCCAAGGTGGCGCTTCACTGGCTGACTGTCCCCGACATGCACGTGTACATCCTGGGTGACAATCCACAACTGAACTGTAAGCTGTGTGGTCAGCAAGGCTTGGGTCAGCTGCAATAACCTGTTACAGAGCTGCTCGGTCGCTTCGGTCACTTCTGGGGTTGCTACGGTACTGCCCCAATAGACCACGCTCACCGTGCGGTGGAGCGCTGCCAGCGCCGTCACGACAGGATGCAGGGGCGCATCGGGAGGAGCGATGACTACGGGTCGTTGCGTCTGTTGTAGGAGGGCAGACAGCTGCTGCTGTAGATCGTCGGACGCGTCGACCATCAGCCAGCAGTCGGGTAAAGCTGCAGTTTCCGCCTGCGTTGGTAGCGGCGTCGCACGCCACATCAAGGCAGTAAGCCACTCATAGGGCAGGCGACTGCCCTGCAGTGCACTGCGGGGTGCAGCTCGCAATTGAAAATCGGACAAGAACGCGAGCGGTTGGCCCAGAGAATCGAACAGACGCAGGTCACATTTGGCACCCGTCGGCGCGACTTCTACATGGCACCACCAACTGTCACCGGCGGTGATGGCAGAAAAGTGGCCACTGGCCAGTGCAAACGGCAGATGCAACTCCACGGCACCGGTCGCCCACTGATGGGCCAGACCGGCGACTTGAAAGCAGCCGTCGAGCAAACCAGGATGAATGACATAGCCGCGCAGACTTTCAATGACAGCCGGTCGACGGAGGCGCGCCAGCAGATGAAAGGGTTGTCCCTCCTCTTGGCTGTTTGTGCGCCAAAGGCCATCGACCCACTGAAAAGCCGGACCAAAGTAGATGGACGCCATGGGGTCAGTATCAAGATACAGTGAAACATCGACTGTCTCGGTGCAATGTGCCTGTACAGAGCGCAAGGAAAAGGACGTGGCTGGCCACGTTGGCGTGCTCTGGATGGCTCCAGCGGCGTGCAACGTGGTTGGAATCTCTTCTTCTGTGGCGGCTGCCGTAAAGCTGAGCAGCTGAAAGTTCAGCCGTGCGACCGCTCCTTGGGAGGCAGCCGGTTTACAGAGCAACTGGACCAGACGGGTTTCGGTATCAGCCAGCGCCAGGGTTTGGGGGAAAATGATATCGCTCACTTGAGAGTGTTGCTCAGCAAAGACGACTTCGGCCGCACTCAACACAAGCGCCAAATGGCAGGCACCCGGCACCACGACCGCCCCGTAGACTCGGTGATCCTGTAAGAAGGGCAGATTCTCAACACTGAACGCCGTTTCAAAAATTGTCTCGCGGGTCGCCGGCAACTTTACTCTGCGGTCAAGCAGGGGACGTAAAGCACCATCCTCCCGACGCCGTTTCGGGGTGTTGACCCAATAGCTTTGGCGTTGAAAGGGGTAGGTCGGCAGCAAAACCCGACGTTTCGTCTGATCCTGGTAAAGCGCAGCCCAATCAAGCTCAACACCAAGTTCATACAGCGCACCGAAACTTATCAGCATCTGCTGCCAGTCGGAGTGATTTTGGCGCAGGCTGGGCAGCCAACGGGGCGAGCGATGCGCGACGTGCGACGCATCCATCTTGTCTGCTTCTTCATGCGCAGGGCCGCGTCCTTCGTACTCCATTTGCGCCAAACCCAACAAAGTGGGCTTGGGACCTATTTCGAGAAAAGCGGTGACCCCCTGGTCACGAAGGGTGGCCATGCCGTCGGCAAAACGCACCGCC
>JAPLGY010000675.1 GCA_026389955.1 Caldilinea sp.
TCCTACATTTAATTTTTATGCCCCCTTCATCTACGGGGTGGCAGAGCTGTTGCACCTGGCGGGTGTGGCCCTGCCTTCTGCGTTGGCTGTGCTGATGGGGGGGCTGGTGTTGGCTGCGGGTGCGGGCATGTTTCTGCTCGCCAGCGATCTCTATGCCGACCACGGTCCGGCCGGGCGCTGGGCCGGGCTGGCCGCTGCTGGGGTCTATCTGTACACCCCCTATTTTTTGGTCAACCTTTACGTGCGCGGCGCTCTGGCAGAGTTGCTGGCCCAGGCGCTGTTGCCCTGGCTGTTCTGGGCGGTGACGCGTGTGTGGACGCGCCCGCGCCCGCAGCTGTACTGGGTGGGGTCTGCGGTGCTGCTGGGGGGGATAGCGATCGGGCACAACATCACGCTGCTGCTGCTGCCGCTGCTGCTGGGCCCGTATGGGGTCACCTTGCTGGCGGTGCTGCCAGGGGGGCGGCGCGAGTTCTTTCGGCGTGCCGGCGGACTGGCGGTTGGGGCACTGGTGGCTGCCGGGATCACGGCCTTTTTTTGGCTGCCGCTGCTTCTGGAACGGAACCTGCTTTCGTCTCTGGCGTTCAACGCGCCCAATCTGGCCGAGCATGTCTGGTCGTGGGCGACTGTGGTCGAGCCCACCCTCCCGTACCCCTATCCGTTCAGTTCGGTTCCATTTCGGTTGGGGCTGGTGCAGGCCGCGCTGGCTCTGGCTGGGCTGCTGTGGACCCGCCGTCGGTCGCCGTTGTGGTGGTTTTGGGTCGTGCTGGGGGCTGTGGCTGCGCTGGGGATCACACCGGCCAGCCTGTTGCTCTGGGAAAATGTCGACCTCTTGCGCGTCGTCCAGTTTCCCTGGCGTCTGCTGACCGCAGTCAGCCTTTCGACAGCCATTCTGGCTGGGGGGCTGGTGCTGCTGGGGCGGCAGCGCCCTGTTCAAGTGTTGCTGGCCAGCACGATCGCCCTGGCTGCCCTGCTGGCCGGTCGCCCGTATGTGGCGACGTTTGATACGGCGATGTACGCCGATATTGCGCTCGACCCGGCGGTGATCGCCCGTTACGAGGCGATCTATCGTGCCTGGGGCGCTGGCTGGCACCGTGAGTTTCTGCCTCGCTGGGCCGAACAGTTCGATCGGGGACCTGTGGAAGACGAGCCCGCTGGTCAGGTCGTCGACCAGCTCTCGCTGCAAGCCGTGACGCACAACGGGCTGCAGCTGACGGTGGAGACGGAAAGCCCGGCGACGTTGCGGTTGAACCAGTTTTTTTTCCCTGGCTGGCAAGCAACTCTGGATTTCCAGGCACCTCTGGCGGTCTACCCGTCGACCCACCAGGGGCTGGTGACCGTCGATCTGCCTGCCGGTCGCCACACAGTGGTCGTTGCCCGGACAGACTCTGCGGTCCAGGTTGGGGCAGAATGGCTCACCGTCGCAACTTTGTGGGGTCTGGGGATCGTGTGGCGGCGGCGGCGCTGGCCTGCTGCCGCCATGGCGGCAGCTGGGTGGCAGCAGCGCTGCTGTTGCACGCACCTTTCCAAGACCCCCCACAGCCGCTGACTTCGAGCCAGACCGAGGTGGTGCCCGGCCTCACGCTGCTGGGCTATCGGAGCGACATGGCAGAGAACGGACGCAGCTTGCTGCTCACCCCCTACTGGTACAACCGGCGCACCTACAAATGGCTGGCCACCACCTGGCGGCTGAGAGATGCCAGCGGCACAGTCGTCAGCCAGATCGACAGCGAACCGTATCATGGGACGCTGCCCGCCGTGCGCTGGTTGCCAGGAATGCTGGTGCGGGACGGCTATCGCCTCCCGCTGCCGAACGGTCAGCCGGCCGGCACCTATCAGCTGGAAATGCAGGTTGCGACAGAGGCAGGACGGACAGACTGGCTGGCATTGGGGTCGGTCGAATTGCCGGCCGCACCGGCGTTCCAGCCCTTAGGCATCCTTCTGACAGACCCGCAGAGCCGCGAGCAGGTCGAATTGGCGGGCTATACCGTCGCTGTCGACGGGGTGGAGCCCGATCCAAACAGCCGACAGCCGTTGATCGCCCGACCGGGCGACCTGCTCACGGTGCGTCTGTACTGGCGAGCACACAGCGAACTTTCCGAGGACTACCACAGCTTTTTGCATCTGGTCAGCCATACACGACAGACGCTGGTGGCCCTTGACAAGATTCCAGGCCAGGAACTGGCGCGGCCGCGCTTTTGGGATCTGTCATACACCGAACCCGACACCTATGCGCTGCGTATCCCAGCGGAGGTGCGTTCGGGCCTGTACTACCCGCGTGTGGGATTCTACGATTATGGAGATCTGGACCGCTTTTTGTGGAGGGCTGGCGAACAAGAAGAAGACGCGCTGGACCTGCCTCCCATCAAGATTGTGGCGAGTTCACCCCAGCCCGCCCCTCAGCAGCGTGTCCAGGCCACCTACGGAGCGTTTGCAGAGGTTGTGGGCTACAGCGTCACCTCCGCCCCTGTCCTGCAACCAGGCGATTCGGTGACTGTGACCCTTTTTTACCGCGGGCTGAAGCCGGCAGAACAGCCCTATACCCAGTTCTTTCAGCTCTACTCCCCTACTCTGGGGATGGCGGCCCAGGTGGACCAGCCCCCCTTGCGAGGGGGGAATCCGACCCATACCTGGCAGCGCGACGAACTCATCGTCGACCAGGTGACGCTGACGGTCGCTGCCACTGCCCTGTCTGGCGAGTATACGCTCAATACAGGCCTGTACGACCCAGCCAGCGGGGAGCGGGTGCCGCTTCTGGCAGCCAGCGGTGAAGAGCTCCGCGACCGGCAGCTGCCGCTGACGACCCTGACCGTCAGCGATCCATAGCGGATTGGATGTGAACCTGCTGCAGCGGGAGGACATCCCCCAGGAGGGTTCCTTCGTGGTCGTAGACGGGCAGGCGTTCTTGGGTCTGTGCGTCGTAGACACCGGCGACCAGCATGTAGGTGCCGGACGGTGCGTCTGCCGCGACGGGCAGACGGTAGTAGCCCAGCGCCTTCTTGCCGGCGCGCCATGCATCGGTCGGGCCATTGTTGCAGGCCAGCTGCGTGTCGCGCTGGCCCGCTTTGTGGGCGTTGGCGTCGATCAGCTGGAGAAAGACGGTGTATGTGCGCGAGCTCTGGGCCAGCAGCTGCCAATCCAGTGAGATGCTCAAGAAATCTCCTGCGGCCACGCTCGCCGTCTGGCCGCCGACGCTCGACTGCGAGAAGTCAACCCGCAGCCCCCGCAGTGCCAGCGTCTCTCCGAAACGATAGTCGGCCGGCGTCAGTGGGGCTGTACCGGACCAAGGGGTGATCGGGAGAGGAGCCCGCTTGACCGGGAGATCGAGCAGTGCAACGGACGGGTCCAGGTCGAACCCCTCGGGATCGTGTCCGGGGGTACGGCTGTAGACCAGCAGACGCGGTTCACCCGCTCTGGCCGTG
>JAPLGY010000552.1 GCA_026389955.1 Caldilinea sp.
AACAGATCTTTGCTCAACTCGACGTTGCGCGGGTCGTCAGAGGTGACCTTCTCCAGTTCGTCCAGGATGCGTGCGAGCTCGTCGCTCTTGTGGCGATGCTGGTTGCCGGGTGCGGGCTGCCCAGTCTCTACGATGAACTTCTGGTGCCAGAAGGAGACATTGGGGTAGATGTCGGGGCCGATGGCACAGCCTGGCCAGTAGGAGCCAGCCTGGTACTCCCCGGTCGAGCTGGCATTCCAGAACGAACCGCCAGTCATGGTGTTGACCGAGGCGTCAACCCCAAATTTGCTCCAGGAATCGGCCACCGCAAAGGCCAGGCGTCCTGACTGCACTTCAAAGTCGACTGGAGCGTTGATGGCGATCGACCAAGGGGTGCCATCGGGCAGCAACCATTTTCCTTCGGCGTTGCGGGTAAAGCCTACTTCTTCCAGCAGCTTGGCGGCCTGGTCGACGTCGTACTTCCACCAGCCTACGCCGAACAGGTCGATGAGTTCTGCTTCGGTTGTAGGCAGATCGCCTCCCACCCCCTGTTCGTTGAAGATCTCGGCCATGGCTGTGGCGAAGGTGGGATCGAAAGGCTTGTACCCATCGGGCAGTTCCATCGCCAGCAGACGCTCCACCAAGGGTTTGTGGTAGGTATTCTGCACGGCGGCCACTGGCGGTACAGCCAGGGGTGAAACACGCAGCATGCCAGCAAACGTGCCCAGCGAGACATTTTTGATATCGGTGGCGAGAGCCAATGCCCAGCGGACCTGCCACTGATCATACGGGAACTGCGAATTGTTGAAGGCAATCCCGCGCTCGCAGGGGTCGTCGAAATTGGCGTAGGGGAATCCGGCATGCCATGCCCGGACGGTGTCGCTGCGATTGTTCAGCACTTCCATCGATTCTGGTGTGATGTCTTGCAGAATGTCGACGTCGTTGTTGATCATCGCCAGAATGCGTTTTTCTTCGGTGCCGACAAAGTTCCAGAGCAGATATTTGGGGCCTGGCTTGCCTGCTACCATGCCGACCGCGGTGCGTTCCCAGTCCTCGCGCAGCTCCCAGAGCGTCCAGTTGCCGTTCGGGTCGTGTTGGCTGTACTTGTACTGGGCGATGCAGGTGGGGGGGAAAGCGACAAAGGTCGTCGGGTCCTGGTTCTCCCAGATGTGTTTGGGCACTGGCCAGAAGCGTGTGGCGTCCCAGATGGTGGCGCCCAGATCCTTCGAGAAGCGTGGCTGGGAGCGGTTGGTATCGATCACCACCGTGTACTTGTCGACGGCGCGCACATCCTTCAGGTAGTCGATCGACCAGCCATGGATCGGCAGCTTGTCATTGGTCAGACCCAGCTGGAGGGTGTAGACCACGTCGTCGGCGGTGAACTCGATCCCATCGTCCCAGTAGATGCCTTCACGCAGCTTGACCTCGAAGCTGGTGTACTCTTCGTTGAGCGCTTTGGGCATCTCCGCAGCCAGCGAGGGGAACTGTTCGCCTGTGGTCGTGTTGATTTCCCACAGATTGTCCAGACAGACCTCGTGAAAGCCACGCCCCATGTCCACACCGGGCGCGTACGGGTTGAAAAAGTCTGGGCGTTCCAGTGTTCCGCCCAAATTGTCCAAGATCAACGTCTCGCCGCGGGGTGTGCCGACAAACGTCATTTCGTCGCCAGCTGGTGCTGCATCGCTGCCTTCGGTGGCTGGCGCCGCGGCACCAGCGCAGGCACTGAGCACAGAGATCAGAACCAACAACAATGCGACGGTCAGAAATTTCTTCATAACTTTGCTTCTCCTTTGTACAGACAAGTACGTACAGACAAGTAGAGTGAACCCCACAAACGCATAGATCGACCAAACGATCGCTTTTCGACACAGTTTGTCCGGGGAATACAAACGATGCCTGCTCAGACGCTCTCCATCACCTCCTTTCCAAAGCTGTCCGGACAGTGTTCAGCCTGCCTGCCGCGAAACGATTTTTGCCATTCCCAAAGATTGCTGTGCTGGCAATTTTTGAAAAACATGCCAAAGCAAGATACCTGCAAGGCAGGCTGTTACACAGAAGAGAAGCTCAATCGTCATCCCAGAAGTGCTCAGGAAAATTGCCCTGCGACTGGCTCTGGGCCTGCTCGATCTCGCTGCGTTTTGACCCGCAAGATTGACGAACCACCATCCGTGCTGGGAGCACAACCTCCAGTGGCGGCCCTGTGTAGGTACCCAAGATCCGATCGATCAGCAGCTGTGTCACCTGCTGGCCCATCTCACTTTCGGGCTGGCGCACCACTGTCATGAACGGGTGCAACTCGGAGCCGATGCCAAAATCATCGACACAGACCAGCGCCACCTCGTCTGGGACACGCACCTGTACTTCGCGCAGGGCATAGGCAGCACCTGTTGCGATCCGA
>JAPLGY010000329.1 GCA_026389955.1 Caldilinea sp.
GATCGTCAACACCTGCGGCTGGGACACCGACTGCAACTCGGGCAACGTCGGCTGTCTCCTCGGCATCAAAAACGGGCTGGCCGCCATCGACGCTGGACCTGACTGGCGGGGCCCGGTCGCCGATCGTATGTATCTGGCCACAGCCGACGGCGGCCGCGCCATCACCGACGCCCTCACCGAAAGCTACCACATCGTCCAGATCGGGCGAGCCCTGGCCGGCGAGGCACCGATCTCCCCCAAACAGGGAGCCCGCTTTCACTTCAGCCTGCCCGGTGCCGTGCAGGGCTTTGGGCCGTCGGCAGACCCGGAAACACAGGGGAGCGCCAGCGTCGAACAGGTGCCCGGCCCCCACCAGGAAGGATGCCTGGCCATCCACTACAAAGGAGTGGCACCCGGCCACCCGGCACGCGTGGCCACACCCACCTTTGTCCCCTCGCGTTCAGTCGCCGACTATTTTATCAAACGCGGCTATGCGCTCCTTGCCTCGCCGACGCTGTACGGTGGCCAGCATCTGCGCGCACGGCTGCGCGCCGACGCTGGCAACGCTGCCCCTGTCCAGGCCAACCTCTACGTTTCGTTTTACCAGGCCGACGATACCCAGGGAATTTTGCGCGCCCCCCAACAGCCGCTGGCACCGGGTGAGCAGGTCGAGCTTGCCTGGAATGTCCCTGCCACCCAAGGGTTGCCGATCTGTGCCGCCGGCGTTGAGCTCAGCCATGCCCACCGTGCCGACGGCACCCTCTATCTGGACTGGCTGACCTGGGAAGGCCCCCCCGAGGTTGTGCTGGCCAATCCGGGCGGCGACGGGGTGATGTGGCGACGGGCTTGGGTCAACGGCGTCGACCAATACGACGCCTGGTGGCCGGAAGCGTTTCGGTTGGTCCAAAACAGCGGGCGCGGGCTGATCAGCCAGGGAACCCGTGAGTGGACCGACTACTGTGCCCAGGCTACCCTGACGCTTCACCTGGCGAAGACGGCTGGGCTGGCAGTGCGCGTACAGGGGATGCGGCGCTACTATGCCCTCCTGCTCTGCAACGACGGCAGGGCCCGTCTGATCAAGGCGTTGGACGGCGATACTGTGCTGGCAGAGTGCGCCTTTGCCTGGACTTTCGGCGCTGTCCATGAATTTGAGCTGTCCGCCCGCGGCACGTCGATCGAAGCCTCGATCGACGGCAACCTGCTGTTCAGTGTCCAAGACAGCGATCGCCCGCTCGACGGCGGCGCCGTCGCCCTGGTCGTCGAAGAAGGACGCATCATGTGCGACGCTGTGCGCGTGGGAGCCTCTCCACCACCGCAGAATGAATGACCAGCAGAACTCGACCGTTCCTCTCTGCTCCGATTAGGGGAAGCCGACACGCTGTGATATGATACATTCCGGCGTTCGAGGGGGACGAGAAATGTTATGAATTCACGCACATTGCGTGTTCTCGAATATCCCAAAATTTTGGAGCGGCTGGCTCAGCACTGCGCTTTCAGCGGCGGTGCTGCGCTGGCCGCCGCGCTGTTGCCAAGCACCGACCTGGCGACGGCGCAAAGCTGGCTGATCCAAAGCCAGGAGGCCTACCAGCTGCTCGGACAAAAGGATGATATCAGCTTTGGAGGGGTCAGCGACCTGCGTCCACTGCTCGCTCGGGCTGAACGCTACTCCGTATTGCTGCCGCCCGACTTGCTCGAGATCAAATTTACGCTGCAGCGGGCCCGCCAGCTGCGCTCCCTGTTGGTTCGGCTCGAGCAAACCTTCCCACACCTGGCCGAGATGGCTTTCAATATCCAACCCTGCGACCCTCTGGTCGAAGAGATCGGACGCTGTATCAGCGACCGCGGGGAGGTGCTTGACAGCGCCAGCCCGGAGCTGGCTCGACTCCGCGGCGAGCTGCGTGTGGCGCAGGAACGACTGATGAGTACGCTCGACCGTCTGGTCCACAGCAGCGACATCAAACCCTATCTGCAGGAAACGCTGGTGACCCAACGGCAGGGCCGCTATGTCATCCCGGTACGCGCCGAATACAAAGGCAACGTCGACGGCATCATCCACGACCAGTCAGCGAGCGGGGCAACCTTGTTCATCGAACCGCTCAAAGTTGTCCAGCAAAACAATGCCTTGCGTGAGCTGGAACTGCAGGAAGAGAAAGAAATCCGCCGCATCCTGCTGGAGCTGAGCGTTGCCGTCGCCGAAGAGGCACCCTACCTGCGCCGCAACACCGAGGTGCTGGCTGAGTTGGACTTCACTTTTGCCAAGGCCAAGTATGCTTATGTGCTGGATGCCACCCTGCCGGAGTTGACCACCTTCCAGCCGCGCAAGGCAGGGGCCACCGACCGTGCCGATGCCCCGCTTCTTCTTCACCCGGGTTCGGTGATCGACCTGCACCGTGCCCGCCATCCCCTGCTGGACCCGCGCACCGTCGTGCCGGTCGACGTCTACCTGGACGCAGAGAGCTTTCTGATCGTGATCACCGGGCCCAACACGGGCGGTAAAACGGTTTCGCTCAAGACGGTTGGCCTGCTGGCTGTGATGGCCCAGGCCGGGCTGCTGATCCCGGCCGACCCGGGCAGCAAGCTTTCGGTCTTTGAGGGAATCTACGCCGATATCGGCGACGAGCAAAGCATCGAACAGAGCCTGAGCACATTTTCAGGCCACATGACCCATATCATTGAAGTTTTGGCCCAGGCCACCCCCCGGTGCCTGGTCTTGCTCGACGAACTGGGCGCCGGCACCGACCCGGAAGAAGGGTCGGCGCTGGCGATGGCGCTGCTCGAAAACCTGCGCGAGCGCTCGATCACGACCTTTGCCACCACCCACTACAGCGACCTCAAACTCTATGCCCACAACACCCCAGGGGTGCGCAATGCCTCGGTGGAATTCGACGTTGAAACGTTGAGCCCGACCTACGAACTGAGCATCGGGCTGCCAGGACGCTCCAATGCCCTGACGATCGCACGCCGGCTCGGTCTGGCGGCTCCGATCGTGGACAAGGCGGAGTCGATCGTGCGCCCCGACACCCTGCAAGCCGACAAACTGCTGGACGATATCCGCCAGGCCAAGCGAGAGGCGTTCGAGGCGGCTGAGCGGGCGCGCGCAAGAGAACGCCAGGGCCAGCTGCTCGAAAGCGACCTGCGCCATCAGCTCGCCCAGATCGAACAAGCCCGCCGCGCTGTGATCGCCGAGACCCGCACGTTGATGCAGAACGAACTGGACGAGACCCGCAAGGAGATCGAACAGCTGCGCCGCCAGGCGCGCAGTGGTTTCGGCCACAACACGCCGGCGGCCCATGAAGAGTTTCTGGCTCGCGCCGAAAAAGAGCTGGCCCAGCGCCGCCAAAACAGCGAAGCAGTCGATACACGCGTGGTCGTGCCCGGCAGCGGAGCGGAACAGCTCAGCGGCCCGTTGGAGATGGGTGACATTGTCTGGGTGGCCAGCCTGCAGGCCAGCGGCGAGGTGCTGGCTTTGCACCCTGCCAGCGCCGAAGCCGACGTGCAACTGGGCAACTTTCGCCTCAAACTGCCGGTAAAACGGCTGGAGCTGCGCCAAAAAGCCCCCCGGCAGACAACACAGCCCGCAGTCAGCTTCCACAGCAGCCCAGCCCCCAGCCCGGGGCTCGAACTCGATCTGCGTGGAGAACGTGTGGAGGGAGGGCTCGAACAGCTGGAACGCTATCTGAACGACGCCTATCGGGCCCGGCTGCCGTTCGTACGCATCATCCACGGCCACGGCACGGGCGCCATGAAGTCTGCCGTGCGCGACCTGCTCAAGCGACACCCGCTGATCGCCACCGTGCGCGCCGGAGACGCCGGGGAAGGTGGGGACGGTGTCACCATGGTCAAGCTGGTCAGCGCTTGAATTGGACAGCAACCGCTCTCAAAGAACGGAGAGGCTTCACAGCCTGAACGAGGGATTTTTGTCTATGACGGCAGTTCCAAGCAAAAAAATTTGCTGCAGCGTCGGGGTGACCGCCTACAACGAGGAGGCCAATATCGGCTCCTTGCTGACTGCCCTGACCGACCAGCACCTGCATGAAGTCGAAATCGTCGAAATCATCGTGGTGGCCAGCGCCTGCACCGACCGTACAGTGTCGATTGTCCAGGAACACCTGGCCCGCGACAGCCGCATCCAGCTGATCGAACAGCCCCGTCGTGAAGGCAAAACCAGCGCGATCAACCTCTTTTTGCAGGCGGCCCGCTGCGAAATCTGTGTGTTGGAAAGCGGCGATACCCTGCCCCATGAGTACGCGGTCGAACACATGGTGCGCATGTTTCGAGATCCGACGGTCGGCATGGTGGGCGCCCAGAAAATGGCCGTCGATACCCCAGACCATATTGTCGGCCTGCTCAGCCACCTGCGTCTGCGCATGGAGCACGAGCTCTGCCTGGAGATCCCACGGCTGGGAGAGATGATCGCATTCCGGCGGCTTTTCGACCAGATTCCCCCCGACGTGGCCATGGACGAAGCCTTTGTCGAGGCGATCGTCGTACAACACGGCATGCAGGTGCGCTACGCCCCAGATGCCATCGTCTACAACACCGGGCCGACGACCGTCGGCGATTTTGTGCGGCAGCGCCGCCGCAACCACGCCGGCCATCTCTATCTGAAACACAAATATGGCTACAAAGTCAGCAGCATGCACAACAGTCGGGTGGCACGCATTGCCTTCAAAGAGCTGCTGGGAATTGTCCAACTGACCTGGGTGCTTGGGTTGCTGGCTGGAATTGAAGGGATCAGCCGTGTGCTGGGCTGGTATGATTTTGCGGTCAAACGCGACCGCCATGTCGTCTGGAACATGGCCTGGACCCAAAAACAGAATGTGCAGGCCGTGCGGGCGACACGCGAAAACCTAGCGGGCCAGGAGCCTTTCTCGGTCAAGAGCCGCACCCAGTTGGAACGCTGAGCGCGCTCGCCGAGACCATGACCCGTTCGCGTTGGATCGATCTGCTCAAACTGGCCGTCGCAGCTGGCCTGCTGGTCTGGTTGGTTGCCAGATTGCCAGACCCCGCCGCACTCTGGCAGCAGCTCCTGCAGGCGAACAAGTGGCCGCTTCTGCTGGGAGCCGCCACTTACGCCAGCGCTGTGGCGCTCAGCGCAGTAAAATGGGGAATCCTGCTGCGCGCCGCAGGCATTCAGCTCCCGCCCAGCCGTCTGCTGACCTATCAGTGGATCGCCGAGTTTTTCAACAATTTTCTTCCAGCCCAGGTCGGCGGGGATGTCCTGCGCGGCTATGCAGTGGCGGCAGATACACAGCGGCGGGCTGATGCAGCCGCCAGCGTGGTCATCGATCGGTTTATCGGGTTGATGGTCTTTATGCTTGGCGCGGCGATCTCGGCCAATGCCGTTCTGATCTGGGGCAAGCCGGACGGCAGCCCCTTTTCCCCGGAGGGGGCACTCTTCATGCGCTTTGCCGCCGTCGGCAGCGCACTGGCCACGGCCGCTCTCCTCGCCGTCGTCGCCACCCTGGTCAGCCGCCGACTCCAAGGCGTGGTGGAGCGGCTGCTCCGGCTGCTGCCATTCCAACACCGTACTCTCCCTCTCTGGACACAGCTGGCTGCAGCCTTTGCTGTCTATCGCGCCCACCCCGGCGCGTTGGCCGCCGCCGCCGCAGGCAGCGCTCTGATCGTCTTGCTGACCAGCGCCAATATCTGGCTGATCGCCTATGCGGTCCAGCCTGGAAAAATTTCGCTGGTAGAGGTTCTGGTGGTCAACCCGATCATCGTCTTTGCCTTGCTGGTCGTGCCCCTCTCCCCCGGCGGTTTGGGAATTCGCCAGATCTCCTTTGCCGGGCTCTTTTTGTTCATGGGGGCTGGCTACGAGTTGGGCACTGCGGTCGGCCTGCTGCAGCAGTTCATGGGCTACCTGGTCAGCATTCCAGGTGGCCTGCTCTGGGCTCGCGGCCAGCCACATGTACCGTCACAAACTATCCTGAACCCTGGAAAGCATGCTCGATGAATCCCTGGCTCTCAACCGAAGCTGCCCGCGCCCTCTACATCGGCGGCGACGCAGCGCATGACTTCGACCATGTCCTGCGAGTCTCCCGTCTGGCCGACCGCATTGCAGAGGCTGAGGGCGCCGACCGCACAGTGGTCCAGCTGGCAGCTCTGTTGCACGATCTGCCAGCGGAAACCGACGGCAGCCAACGGACTGCCCACCATCTGCGTTCTGCCCGGCGCGCACGCGACCTGTTGCGCGACCGCGGTCTCCCTCTCCCTCTGGTCGAGCAGGTCGTCCATTGTATTGAGGCACACCGCTACCGTGACCGCACGGTCCTCCCCAGCAGCCTGGAGGCACGCTGTCTGTACGACGCCGACAAACTTGACAGCATCGGGGCCATTGGGGTGGCACGCGCCTTCGCCTATGCCGGGGCCCACGGCAGCCGCCTGTGGACCCGACCTGCCGCTCAAATCGTCGCCTCTGAAAACGACCGCACAACCCCCGACTACACACCCGTACACGAGTATGTGTTCAAGCTGCAAAAGCTGCTGGATTCACTCTACACAGAGACAGCACGTCTGCTCGGCACCCGCCGCCAGGCAGTCATGGCAGCATTTTTTGCCCAGCTAGACGCCGAGCAGAGTGAGTGAAAACGCTGCTTCAGTTTCGACGCAGCGTGAGCATCCCCGGGACCCAGTCAAAAATGATGAAGCCCAGCGGCATGCCGATGATCGAGGCGCAGAGCAGGTAGGCAACCCCCAGCCCCACCGCAGCCAGCCACCAGCCCACAAACAGAAACCAGAGCGCACGCAGGAAAAAATTGTGCTGCCTGACCTTGACCTCCCCGTAGGCGGTCACCAGACGGTCAGGCTGCCGCAGCGCGATCAGCTGCGGCACCCGGTTGAGCAGCGCAATCCCTACCGGGATGGTCACAACCAACAGCAACAGAACATAGGCAACGCTAATGGCCAGCGCTCCCAGCCAGAACCCGATAAAAACAAACCATAAAATTTGAATCAGACAGCCCGGCTGCTGCCGGAGGACGACTGGATCTTTCGATAGATACGACACGCGCGGCGCTCCTTTTGGGTGTTTTGGATGTTTCCCCTCTTCTGTCAATACGCACTCTCTGCCCAAAAGTTGCACAACACAGCCAGGGCTTCCCTACAACCATCGACGCCCTACAGCCCAGTGCCCTCCTCTGGGCTGTAGGGCCACCGGAAGAAGATGAAAAGGATGAAAGGGTGTACTTCAAGTTGGGGGCAGTCGGGGGATAAGGAGGTAGTACACGTGGGCCCAGATACATTCACGAATTCATGTGACGCAATCCGCCGGATTGTGGACTGCACACTTGAGCAGATTGTGTTACCATATCAACGAGTT
>JAPLGY010000095.1 GCA_026389955.1 Caldilinea sp.
GAGTCGTCGCTGTCTTGCATCCCCCGTGTACCAACCGATCCTCTGCCTGCTCGCCCGACACAACATCACTGGAATCGATTGCCGGCCTCTTCGTGCAGTCTGTGCTTTTCCA
This sequence comes from Caldilinea sp., assembly GCA_026389955.1. The sequence continues at coordinate 113 of JAPLGY010000095.1, forward strand.
AGTTGCAGTCGACTGCCTCAGCCAGATCCAGTTTTTCATAACATCCACCAACAAGAGGAGGTATACTATTATGCAAGTAAATCAAAAAAATCAGCATAGACTTCCTCGTATACCTGGCCAGTCTTCAGGAACCGCGACAAAGACGGTTGGACAGCTGAACGGTTTGAGCGCCGTCAAGGATCAGCCTGCCATTGGCAGCGGGCTGTTTGCACTGGTTGTTGATAAAAATTTCACGATCAACCGCCTGCTTCAACATCGTCTGCAGATTTACGGCTTTATCGTGGCCAGCGTGTTCGACTTCGGGGATGCTCTGCAGATTCTTCAGCGTCAGCCATCACCCGATCTGATTTTTCTTGACATTTGGCTGCCGGGTCTCAATGGGCTGGACATACTGGAACAACTGCGCAGGATGGAGATCGATGCAGCCATCATCATCAACACTGCGTCCACTTCCCTCGATCAGGCGGTGGATGCGTTGCGTCTCGGCGCCGACGACTATCTGCGCAAGCCGTTCAGCACCGTCGAACTGACCGCTGTCCTCAATCGTACCCTTATCCGGTTACAGTTGCGCCGTCAGAATGCTCTGCTTCGAGCGCAGCTCGATGAAAAACACCGCCAACTGGAAGCTGAACTGCACCACGCCGCCCAGATTCAGCAGGGGTTGCTGCCGCAGCATGTGCCCGAAGTGCCCAACTACGGGTTTGCCGCCTGCTGCCTGCCGGCGCGCGAAGTCGGCGGCGACTACTACGACTGGCATCTGTCAAGCAGCGGCGTCCTCAATTTTTCGCTGGTCGATGTGATGGGCAAAGGGATGCCCGCCGCGCTGCTGATGGCGACGACGCGTGCCTCGTTGCGCACCGTAGCCCCCAGCAAGACCCCGGCCGATGCGATCTGCGATGTCTGCGCCGCCATCGGCGACGACCTGAATCGGCTTGACTCCTTCGTCACCCTTTTTCTCGGTCAGTTGAATGAGCACAGGCTGACGTATGTCGATGCCGGACATGGACATTGGTTTATGCGTCGCGCCGACGGTTCCTGCGAGACGTTCGCCAGGTTCAATCTGCCGCTCGGCATTCTACCCGATGTTGCCTACGAAGAGTCGTCTACCGTGCTGAGCCAGGGTGACGCGTTGGTGATATACAGCGACGGTTTGGTGGATGCGCGCCCGGACCTTGAACTGACACCGCAGCAACTGAATACGTTGATAGCAGACGCCAACAGCGCGGCGGAAATTCGTGCGCGGCTCATGGCGTTGGTCGTCGACCACAACGAGCTGACCGACGATCTGACCGTGCTGATTTTATTTCGTTATGTCTGATGTTCCAAGTCTGCTGCGCTACATGACGTATACAGAGAGGAAAAAGTCCAGCCTGAATGTGTAAAATTTTTCGTGATTTCCTGACAATCTTGCTCATCCTCTTCCCAATTCTTGTTCCACTGCAGCCTGCTCGTGCACAAGAAGACGCTGATGCGCTGACAACCTCGACGCATACGCTGCGTTCGTTCGGTTACGGCGATCAGTCTGCGCGCGGCATTTACGCCACGCTTGACTACTATTTCGCGGCGCCGCCTGGCCGCATTCCTACGGAAGGCTCGCGGCTTGACTTGACATACAGCCATTCGCCGTTGCTCAACCCGGCGCTCTCCACAATGACGGTCGTCGTCGACGGACAAAGTATGACCAGCGTTGCCCTCGAGGGTGCCGCATCGTCTCCGCAGCGACTGAGCGTTTCTCTACCCGTGGCGCGATTTGCACAGCCCTCTCAACGTGACGGCGTCGGTTTTTTCGTGCAAATTCAGTTTTATCTACGCCTCACCGACGATGTGTGCGAAGTGCCCGACAATGCAGCGTTGTGGGCAACGGTGCACGCCGACTCCACACTGACGCTGGTCACGCAGCCAGTCGACACAATCCGTACCTGGGGAGCGCTTTTTGTGCGGCCGGACGGCGCCGGCAGAACCGAACCGGCGATCTTTGCCATCCCGCAATTTGCCACGGCCGACGTTGCGACGCTGCAAGCTGCCGGTGCAGTGGCCTATCAATTTGGGCAGTGGGCAGGTGCCCGCAATCTTGACCCACAGATCACGGTAGCGACAGCCCTGCCGCCGTTGACGCCTGAAGCGGCGCCCAGTTTCCTGATCGCCGAAGGTTCTGCAGCGGGCGTTGACAGGTTCGGCGCGCTGCGCTGGAACGGCAATGCATTTGCTGTGGACTCCACACCGATCGGCGCCGACGCCGGTGTGCTGGCGCTGCGCATCGACGGCCAGAGCACGCAGATGCTGGTCAGCGGTGCTTCCACGGCGGCACTGCAGCAAGCCGCTGCGGCGTTGGTGACGCCTGAGCGCCGTGCACTGCTGGAAGGCGACTATGCCATTGTCAACGATGCCCCGGTGGCGTCGCTGCCTGCGCACGCCTGGGACAACAGTGCAGCCAGCTTTGCACAGCTTGGCTTGGGCAGCCGCACGTTCACTGGCCTCGGCGAGCAGAGCGCTACCTATTACATTGTGCGACCGGCAGGCTGGCTTTTGCGCGACGAGAGTTATCTGCTGCTTGATCTGCGCAGCACCCCTGGCCTTGCCGCGCCGGAATCATGGGTCGGTGTGCGCATCAACGGGTACGATCTCGGCGCTCAGCCACTCGACACCGGACGTCGCGAACCGTATCGCTTTGCGCTGCCGCCTGATCGGTTCACCACCGGCCTTGACGGCCAGCCGCTGCGCCGTCTCACCACCGAGGTGCGCGTTTTTCTGGCCATCGACAACGAAGGCTGTACACAGATTTCACCGCAAGGCGCACAGGTCACCCTTCTCGACACCTCGCGCCTCTACCTGTACCACGACGACTTCGCCGGGCTGGATTTGGGGCGGTTCCCTGCCCCTCTGCGCAGCGAGACACCGACCTACGTCGTGTTGCCCGATGTTCCGGACGAGGCTGACTTGCACGCCGGTCTTGCCGTTATGGCTGCGTTTGGCCGCTGGACAGTGGAGCGCGCCTCCGTGCTGCCCAGCCTTGTGCGCGCCGACATGCTTGGCCCCGAACAGCTGCGCAGCGCCAGCCTTATCCTTATCGGCGGGCCGGATCGCAACAGCGTCAGCGCCGCAATGGCTGCGCAGTCGCCCGACATTTTTGCACCGGTGCAGCCTGCAAGTGTACAGACTGGCACTGCGGCGACTGTCGGCCTGCTCGGCGTTGCGCGCTCCCCGTTTGCGGGTCAGCACACCGTGATCGCCCTGCTCGACGACGTTGTGATGGCTGCCACTGCTCTCAGCAGCCACACAATTGAGACGCTGCGCGGCCAGCGTGCTCTGGTGCGCGCCACCACGCCGCAGATCCTGGCTGTGGCCGATCCGGCGGCAGTGCCGCCGGAGACGCTTGCCCCGCAGCTGGTCGTCCCGCTCATACAGAGCATTCCGCCCTGGCAGATCGTCGGTGCCGTGCTGCTCGGCGCGTTTGTCGCCGCCATTGTCGTCTTTGTTAGCCTGCGCTACCGACCCAGAAAAATGTGATGGGCGTCACCTCACCGTCTCCGCAGAGGTCATGGAAAGAAGCGTCGGCCAACTGGCTGGCGCGTACCCTGCTGCCCGCCGAGATGGAGCGCCGCGCTCTGCTG
>JAPLGY010000023.1 GCA_026389955.1 Caldilinea sp.
ATCGCCCAAACCGTTCTCGTTGAGGGGGAGCAAAAATTCGTATGACGCTATTTGCCAAGAAGCCCCAGGCCGATGAAAGCTTTTGGGGGCAGCTGCGTAAACGACATGCCAGCAGGCAGCGGCCGACACTCGGCGAAGCGCTCTACCTGAGACATCTGCCAGAGACAGCGGCGTTGAATGTCGATCTCGCTGCGCTGGCAAACGAGGTCTATGACCTGGGCAAAGAAGTCCTGGATCGGGGTGTGATTGTGCTGGAACGGGTGGGCGAAGAGCGGCTCAAACCGATTCTGGGGGACCATGTGCGTGAAAGACAACTGCGCGAATTTGAAAGTGCGGCCCCCGCCCAGCCACGCAGTCCCATGACACAGAAGGTTGACCGAGATTTTGCAGTTGGATCGGCCTCCCTAGGCCTTGCGATTGCTGGTTCAGTCCTTTACCCGCCCTTGTATCTGCTCAGCGTCCCAGGTCTGCTCTATAGCGTGCGCCACATGTTTTTGAACAGCTATCAGAGCCTGCGCAAAGAGGGCAAAGTCCACGTCAATACGCTATCAAGCATTACCATTGCCGCCTGTCTGTTCGGAGGCCAGTTTGCCGCCGCCGCTACGACAGGTTTTTTCTATAGCTTTAGCCAATGGCTGTTGCTTCAGGTTAAAAACGATTCCAAACAGAGCCTGGTCAACGTCTTCCGGCTCTCTTCGCAAATGGCCTGGGTGCTGGTCGATGGCGTGGAGGTACAGACCTCCATCGAAAAAGTGCGACGGGGCGATACGGTGGTGGTCAATGCCGGTGAGCTGATTCCCGTCGACGGGGTGATTGCGCAGGGCATGGCGAGCGTCGATCAACAGATGCTGACGGGTGAAGCTCAGCCCGTGGAAAAGAGTGTGGGCGACAGGGTCTTTGCGCTGACGCTGTTGTTGACAGGCAAGATTCTGGTGGAAGTAGAAGAAGCGGGCAAAACCACCACCGCAGCTCAGATCGGCCAGCTGCTCAACCGCACCACCGAATTCCGGGCAGGTGTGCAGTTGCACGCGGAGACGTTGGCCCAAAAAACTGTCTGGCCCACGCTGGCGCTCAGCCTGCTGACCTGGCCGTTGTTGGGGCCAATGGGCGCCGTAGCCGTGGTAGCGGCCCACTTTGGCAACCGCATGAACGCCATCAGCGGGATTGGCATTCTCAACTACTTTCGCATTCTGTCCCGCCAGGGAGTACTGGTCAAAGATGGTCGCACGTTGGAGATGCTGTGCGATGTTGATACAGTGGTCTTTGATAAAACAGGAACCCTCACCCAGGAACAGCCTACCCTTGGCCCCATTCATACTTGCCCTGGCTATGACGAAACCCGTGTGCTGACCCTGGCCGCCGCCGCTGAGTATCGCCAGACCCACCCGGTTGCCCGGGCCATTTTACACGCCGCCCACGAACGCCACCTGGCCTTGCCGCAGATTGGGGATGCTGCCTATCAAGTTGGATATGGCCTGCGCGCTCAGATCGAAGGGAGCCTGGTGCGCGTGGGCAGTATGCGCTTTATGGAAGAAGAGGGGATTGAGATCCCGGCGTCGATTCGTGAAGCCCAGGCCCTCTGTCATGAACAGGGGAACTCGCTGGTGCTGGTAGCCGTCGATGCGCAGATCGGCGGTGCGCTGGAACTGCTGCCCAACTTGCGCCCTAAAGCCAAAGAGGTGATTGCGGGGCTGCACAAGCGCGGGATCAAGTCGATTGTGATTATCTCCGGCGATCACGAACTTCCTACGCGCAAGCTGGCGGAGGAACTGGGCATTGATCGCTACTTTGCCCAGACTCTACCCCAAAACAAGGCGGCGATTGTTGAGCAACTACAAGGCGAAGGGCGCACCATCTGCTACGTAGGCGATGGTATTAACGATACCATCGCCCTGAAAAAGGCCCAGGTGTCTGTCTCGCTGCGCGGCGCGTCCACAGCGGCGACAGACACCGCGCAGATTGTTTTAATGGACCAGAATCTGGCTCAACTTTGCCACTTGTTGGACCTTAGCCGCGAATATTCGTCCACAATGGACAACAGCTTCAAGCTCGTCTTGATTCCGGTGGCGCTGGGCATCGGCGGCATCTACCTGGCCGATTGGCAAGTGGTCCATGTCCTGCTCCTCAAGCAGCTCTTCACGCTTTTCAGTTTGGGCAATGTCATGTTGCCGTTGCAAAAATATCGAGCACTCCTGACAGACCAGAACAAACAGACAGCACGTTTCCCAGAACCACAAGGATAAAGGACACGTCCCATGTTGAATTTCAACTATGCCTTGGCGGACGATGGCACAGGTAAACCAATGGTCTATCCGCCTTTTATCACGCAAGCAGGGCTGGACAGTTTGCATGATCGCTTTATCGTTCGAGACGACGACGTTTTTATTGTTACCTATCCCAAAGCCGGGACCAACTGGATGCGCCAAATTCTGCACCTGTTGAGCCACAACGGTGAACAGGGCGAACAGACCTCGCGCGAAACTGTGCCCTTTTTGGAAAAAGAGGCATCGCTGGGCAACTGGGCAACCCTGGACTACAAAGGCAACCGCCGTTACTTCATGAGCCATCTGAGCTATGACCTGATGCCGGGCATCCGAAATAGCCATGCCCACTACATTTATGTGGCGCGCAACCCCAAAGACTGCGCCAAGTCGCTCTTTCACTTCATGGTCAGCCGTGCTGATATGCAATTGCAAAATGGCTGGGATGACTTTTTTGAGGCATACGTGCAAGGACTTGTCCCCTATGGCGTCTGGTTTGATCACAATTTGGCGTGGTGGCAGGCCAGCCAGCAGACCAGCAATATTCTCTTTGTGAAATATGAAGAGATGCAGAAGGATTTGGCCAGCGTGGTTGAACAAGTAGCCGACTTTATTCATCTCCCCTTGATCCCGCTCCTGCGCGATCAAGTGGTGGCGCAAAGCACCTTTGAGGCCATGGCCTCCAATACCAAAGCCAATTGGTCGCTCAATGCCGGCCATCACAGATCTGCCGACAAACATCTGCGCAAAGGCGTGGTGGGCGATTGGCGCAACTCGTTTAGCGACGCACAAAATGTCCGCTACGACGCCCTCTATCGCCAAAAAATGGCGGGCAGTGGCCTCACCTTTGAGTTTGAATAGACAATACGACTGACTTTAGGAACGACGCCGACGCAACCAACCCCACGAAAACCCCAAAAGCACAGCTCCGCTTAACCCAGTACCACTCAACAGGACCAGCAGGCGTGGCTCCAACAGACGCACCGTGCGGGATGCCTGGGCTTGTGTAAGGGAAAGCAACGGCTCGGCTGTAGCCGAAGGCAACGCAGTCCAGGTTGCGGTGGGCAGGGGCGTGGGTGTCGCCGTGGGTGTCGCCGTGGGTGTCGCCGTAGGTGTCGCCGTGGGTGTCGCTGTGGAGATTTGCGTGGGTGTCGCTGCAGGTATTGCCGGGGGGGGCACCGTGGGACTTGCCGTGGGGGGGAGAGGTGCAGGCGCTTCAGCGACGTTTACCTCTGCTGCGGGTGCTGGGGTTGCAGGAGGGGGGAGTTCGACCGCAGGAGCGCTTTCATCTGGGAAGAGGCTGATGGCATCGATCAAGATCAGATCGTAGGCTGCACTTTGTGGATGGTCTGCCAAAAAAAAGACGGTGATGGTTGGAGCGACTGCGCGTGCCCGCACATCGATGTTGACATCGGGTGGCGGATAATTGAGGATGCGCCCCTCGCCCCAGTGCATGGGGCCCCAGATCACGGTCGGTGCACTGGGGTCGGTGCCCCCTGTGGGGTCAATCCCCAGCTGGCGGCCAAAGAGGTCGGGGACATTGGGGGCTCCCCAGCCGATGCTGGCGCGATAGCCGGCGCCTGGAGTGACCTGGACCTGGGTAAAAATTCCGGCTTTGAAAGGGCTGGTGCTGGCAATAGTAAGGTTGAACCCTCCAAAGAAGGTGTGTTCGTCCTGCAAATATTCTGGTGAACCGTACAGGATGAATGGGCTCCACCCGGTCGGAATCTGCAGAGGTCGCTCGCGGGTGAAGGTGTCCATCCCACAGACGGGTGCCGGCAAGAGATTGGGGGGAGCCCAGGGGTCAGCTGCCT
>JAPLGY010000687.1 GCA_026389955.1 Caldilinea sp.
GAACTGGGGTTGACCGGCACCAAGATCGGCTGTGCTGCCGGATTTTGTGGGTCCTGCACTGTGATGGTGGAGGGGGTCGCCCGACGTGCCTGTCTCACACCGCTGGCTGAGGTGGAGGGCAAGGCGATCACTACGATTGAAGGGCTGGCTGGCCGTGCGGAAGATGGATCTGTGTTGCTGCACCCGGTTCAGCAGGCGTTTGTCGATGCCCAGGTGCCGCAGTGTGGTTGGTGCATGAGCGGCCAGATCATGACGGCTGCGGCCTATCTGGGTCAGAACCCCACCCCGACCGAAGAGGAGTTGGTGGCGGCGATGGCGGAGAATTACTGTCGCTGTGGCTGCTACCACCGAATTCGTCGGGCGGTTGTGGCGGCGGCAAGCCAGTCTGTACAGGTGGACAGCAAGGGGGCAGTATGAGCGACAAAACAGCCAAGGCACCGGAGAACGCTGCTGGCCAGCCGACTGGTCGTTCGCGCTGGCGTCTGACCCGGCGGGGGTTTTTGATTGGGGCGGGCATTGTGGCCGGCGGGGTTGCGCTGGATCTGATGAAGGTAGAGATGGGGCAGGGGGTGCACACTGCGCTGGCACAGGTAGCTGCCGAGGAGCTGGGGATCGGCTGGTCTGATTTGGATGTGGCGCAGGCCAGCACGGAGCGCGACATGGGGGATTCGTTGATGACCAGCGGCAGCAGTTCGGTCACGGGGGTCTTCGAACCGCTGTTGGCGGCAGCGGCCACCTTCCGATCGATGCTGGCCGGCGAGGCTGCTTCGCTGCTGGGGGTGTCTGCCGACCAGGTGGTGGTGGCGGGCCGGTCGTTTGCCGATTCAGCCGATGCCAGCCGCAGCGTCGACTTTTACACGGTTGCGACGAGCCGGGCGGAGTGGGAGGTGCCGCAGGAGGCGGTTCTTCTCAAGCGCTGGCAGGACTACAGCGTGATTGGCCAGTCGCTGCCGCGCGTGGACATCCCGGCCAAGGTGACCGGGCAGGCGATCTACGGCATGGATGCCCGGATGGAGGGGATGAAATATGGGGCGGTGGTGCGCCCGCCGACCCTTGTGGCGCTGCCGAAGTCCTTTCAAGCCGGGCAGGCCGGCGAGGTGGAGGGGGTGATCCAGGTCGTGATCGCCGACGATTTTGCCGGGGTTGTGGCGGAAAGCCGTGCTGCGGCCCAGGCGGCGGTGGCCCGGATCGACGCCACTTGGGAAGAAGGCCATCGCTGGCAGCAGGCAGAGTTGGAGCAGCTGGTTACGGTGGGGGAGAGCGACGGGGTGGTGATCCAGGAAGTTGGGGATGTCTCGCGCTGGTTGGGGGAAGGGGCGACCTTGACAGCCGAGTACCGCACCCCTCTGGCGGTGCACACGCCTTTGGAGGCGCAAGCTGCGCTGGCGGACGTGCAGCCTGACCGAGTGCGGGTCTGGTGTTCGACGCAGGGGCAGGGCTTTGTGCGCGGCCAGGTTGCCAAGGCCATCGGCGTGGACGAAAAAATTGTCGAGATCCTTCCGACCTATGTGGGGGGGGGCTACGGGCGCAAGGCAGGTTGGGAAGTTGCGATCGAGGCTGCACGGCTGTCGCAGGCGGCAGGGGTACCGGTACATGTGGGGTGGACGCGCGCAGAAGAAATGCGCTACGGCTATTTTCGTCCGCTGACCCACCATCTGCTGTCGGGAAGGGTGGAAAAGGATGGGACTCTGGTGGCGATCGAGCACCGGCAGGCGAGCGGGGACGTCGCCTTTGACTTTCTGCCGCCCTTTATGTCGGCGGTGATGGGGGCGGACTTCGGTGCCTACCGGGGGGCGACCATTCGCTACGACGTGCCCAACAAGCGCACGGTGGCCTACCGGCGTGACATGCCGCTGCGGACTGGCTGGTGGCGTGCGCTGGGGCTGCTGCCGAACAGCTTTGCTGTGGAGAGCTTTGTCGACGAACTGGCGCATGCGGCGGGGATGGACCCGTTGGCCTTCCGGCTGCGCAACCTGGGGGACGAAGGGGATTCTGGTCGGCTCAAGCGGGTGTTGCAGGCGGCGGCGGAGCTGGGGGAATGGGACAAACCGGCTCCTTCGGGGCGGGCGCGCGGCATTGCGGCCACGATCGACGTAGGCACACCGGTGGCGATGGTGGCGGAGGTGTCGGTCGATGCGGCCCGTGGGAAAGTTCGGGTTCACAAAGTTTCGGCAGCGATGGATTGTGGGCTTGCGGTCAACCCCGACGGGGCGATTGCCCAGGTCGAGGGCAACGTCATGTGGGGCGTTGGTTCGGCGCTGATCGAAGAGTTGGTGGTCGAGGATGGCCAGGTGGTGGCGACCAACTTTGACCGCTATCCGTTGTTGACGATTCAGGATGCGCCGGAAGTGGCAGTGGTGCTGGTGGATTCAGGGGATGGCAAGCCGCGTGGGGTTGGGGAGCCTCCCTTGGGGCCGGTGGTGCCGGCGATTGCCAATGCGTTCTTTGCCTTGACTGGCCAGCGGATTCGGCAGCTGCCGATGAACGAAGCGCGTGTCAAGGCGGCGCTGGCCTGAGCGGAGGGCTGTGGG
>JAPLGY010000221.1 GCA_026389955.1 Caldilinea sp.
GGCTGCGGCGGCGCAACCACCGGCCTGGCGGTGAAATCGAAGGGAATGCCCAACACGTCGGCATACTCGACATTGAACAACCCGTCGTCGTTGAGTTCGTAGGATTGGCGGCGCAGCGCCCGACCGATCACCTGTTCGCACAGCAGCTGCGTGCCAAAGGCACGCACGCCCAGTACATGCGTCACCGTGTTGGCGTCCCACCCTTCGGTCAACATCGACACCGACACCACGCAGCGAATCTCCGCACCCAGCCGTCCCGGCTTGCCCACCGTGTTCATCACCTCACGCAGCAGTTCCTGGTCGGTGATGTTCTCGGCCTGGCGCACATCGCCGGTGCGCTCGATGATCTCACGGCGGAAACGTTCGATCTCGTCGGCAGCCATCGCCCGAAAGTTGTCGTCCAGCGCACTGCCCGATTCAAGTTGTTCGCTGTCGATAAGCAACGTGTTGGGGCGCGCCAGCGGGTTGCCGAACTCATCGAAGTTGCGGAACAGCTCCAGCCGACCGTTCTCCAGGCTGGTCGTGCCATCATCATTTGCACGCTGGAACCCGGCAATGTAGTCGTAGACCAGCTTAGAGGTGGCTGTATTGTTGCAGACGATGATGAAGCAGGGCGGCACGCTGATGCTCTCCTGCCGCCAGAGGTCGAAGGTCTTGCGGTAATGGCCGTAGAGCGCATCAAGCGCGGTCTGCAATTCCACCGGCAGGCTGAGCGGGTCAAGGGTCTTGTCTTTGCCACGCCCCTTCTTGGGCATACGCTTGCCGATGTGATTCCACAGGTTGCGGTAGACCGGCATTTCGTCGCCTGGGATGTTGTTGGCAACCGGTACACGCGGCAGCTTGACGATGCCACATTCGATGGCGTCCATCAGGGAGAAGTCACTCATCGTCCAGGGAAAGAGCGTGCCTTCGTTGTAGCCCGAACCTCGCAAAAAAAATGGCGTTGCCGACAGATCGACCACACGGTTGAGACCAAGCTGTCGGCTGACCGCCTCCAGGCCGGTAACCCACAGTCGCGCCGCCTCGTTGTTCTTCTCTGCCTCTTTCTTCTCATCGCCGGTAAGCCCTTCCTCCTCCTCCGTATCGGGGCGGGCACGGTAGCAGTGATGCGCCTCGTCGTTGATCGCCATGATGTTCTTCATGCCCATCAGGTCAGGCATGACGCGCTGCAGCATCTGCCCTTCCGTCTCCAGCGTCACCAGTTCTGGCCCACGGCCTTGCAGCAGCGCACGTCCGCCTTTCGACAACTCCATGCGTTCGCGCAACTTGAAGGCATGGTAGTTGGTGATGACGATCTTGGCGCGGGCGATGTCGTCCAACATGTCGTTGGGAACAAGCTCACGGCTCTGGTAGTAGCTGTCGGGGTCGTTCGGTTGCAGCACGCGCAGCCGATCCTTGATGGTGATGCCGGGCGTCACAATCAGGAAGCCACGCGTAAATTTCTTGCTGGTGGGGCGACGCACGGCGTTGACCGTCTGCCAGGCGACGATCATCGCCATCACGGTGGTCTTGCCCGCCCCGGTCGCCAGCTTCAACGCCAGCCGCACCAACAATGGATTGGCGTCGTTGTTGGCGTTCTCCAGATGCTCCAAAAAGCCCTTGCCAAATTTGTCGTTTGGCGCGACCTCGGTCAGCCAGATGATTGTCTCGATTGCTTCAAGCTGGCAGAAAAAAGGGCGGTAGCTGTTGAATGCGTGGTGTCGCCAATGACGGAGCAGGCGCGCTGTCTCCGGCGTCACCCCCCACCGCGACGGGTCTTCAATCATGCGCCACGGGTCGACGCGCTGGCGCAGGTTGTTGATGATCGGCATGGGGTCGTACTGCTGCTTTGCCGTCGAAATGCCGACACCCTCATCAAAGATCATCGCCTGCTGGCTGACGGCAGTCTTGCGTTTGCGCGGCTTGGGCACCGGCGTAATAAACTCCGCACGACGGCGGCGCTCGATGATCTGTTGGGTCGGCTGCCCCTGGCTGTCCAGTTCCCAGTGGCGTCCGGGATAGGCATAGGGTGAATTGAGAATGGGGTGTGCAAAGAAACTGTTCTCCATGACCCGTGGAATTTATTCCTTTCTTGGTTTGCCAACACAAGGTCATTTTCAACCTGAGCAGACAGATGCAGCAAGACGATGCATTGCCCCCCGGCAAATGCATCGTTCGGCCACCACAAATGGCTGGCGATTCGGCGGTCGTTGGCTTTCATCAATATTGCCATACGTTTGGCGCAGAGTGCAATTTTTCGACAGAAACTCGTGCTGCTGCTGACCGGGGTGCTCAT
>JAPLGY010000777.1 GCA_026389955.1 Caldilinea sp.
GCCCTCAGAAGGCAGGATTCTGGGTCTCCCAAACGTCTCTTTTACCCCGATTTATGTATTAATTACTCTACAAATAGTAATTCCAGTCGAATGGGGAAGGGTGAGGCCGGAAACGGCTACCGCCCCAAGAAATTGAGTCTCGCCCCAGGGCAGGAGAAAGAGCAGCAGCAGCGGGCTAAAAGGGAGCTGCAGGGAGCTCCGCAAGCGCGCCTAGGGCAGCAGAAGCTACGCAGAACGGGAGAAGGCTCTCAAAGCACTAGAAGAGAGCATCCTGAAGATGCTGGCAAGCATCAGGATGACATGGAGGCAAAGCAAGCTGCTTTCGATGAGAATCGGCGCCAAAACGTGTGTGCTTATTGGCAGTACACCCCTGCACTCGAAAGCATGCGGCAGAGGCGCGCTAAAGTGCTCGCTGGCCTCATCCAGGAGGAGCTGTACGTGGCGGGGGCGGCCATTGAGGACGCTCCATGCGGCTGCTGCGGCGGGGCCGTCAAGCAGATACGCCTCCGAGAGGTCGAAGTGGTGGATACTGAGTACCGGTTCGTCGCCAAGGTGCCTGTGCTCAAGTGCACTGCCGTGGAGTGCACCAGCAAGCCCTTTTCCGTCCCTCCCGTCGCCGCCTTCTGCGCCCCGACCTCTGGCACTGTCGATTGCCGGAAGTGGATGACGATCCCGGTGGTCACCCTCTTCTCGGAGCTCAACTACAGCGGCGTCTCTGGTTTTGGTGGGTCCTCTTATTTTCCTGGATATTTCTCAAAATTTGAGCTCCTAAATCGAGTTTATTTCCTTCCCATAATCATCGCAGCTTTCGCCCAAGGTCTGGACACCCTGGACAAGTTCATGATGCCACGCGGCAGCGTGCTGCAGCAGGCGACTGGCAGCTCCCATTCCGCCCCCGTCAAGTCCGAGCAGCTGATCACAGCGGCGCAGGAGCACTGCAAGGTGGTGCATGAGGCGTCCCAAATGCCGCAGCTGGGCAAGGACTGCTTTGGGGGCTGCTTCGTGTGCGCCCGCTCCCTGCGGGAGAAGCTCAACGACGGTGCGTTTGATATCCGTGCACGAATCTACTTTAGCAACTTTAATCCTACCTTTTGTCTAACCATTCTCCCCTCTTCATCACAGGAACGCCCGTCCCTCACGACTTCCCAGTGAGTGCGTGCACCGACGCAATCAACGCCGCCAATCACTATAAGTCGGCTGGCAGGAGCCGGACAAACATCCAACCCAGCACCTCCACCTACTTCGGCGATGTGGCTAGGGCGCTGCTCGACGCCAATGCGGCGGGCGGCGTCGCAGCGCGCGCGGCGGCGGTCGCTGCGCCACCGCGGCCTAAGTCGGAGTGCACAGTGGCCCTGGCGTGCAACCGGGAGAAGTCATCGGCGAACCGCGCCGAGCTTGATTGCTACGGAACTGTGGCCGTCGTGTGCTCCCACACCATCCCCTGCCTGGGCCTCGCGCTGGCGATGACGGCGCACGAGCAGCACTCTTTCTACCAGCGGATCTTTATGGAGCTCCTGGAGATTCGCCCCGACGTCCAATTCATCTATCTGGACCTGATGTGCCGCTTTGCTGACAAGGTGGACGCCGTCATCAAAGACCTGCAGGAGCGCAACGTGCTGCCCCCGGGCGACGTTAAGCCCAGGCTGTTGCTGCCCTGGATGCATGCTTTCGACCACAACAAAGAGTGCCAGCGTGACTTCAACCCCATGCTCCAGGAGGGCGTCGGGCGCCGCGTGGGGGAGCAGACCGAGCAGTTCTGGTCTCTAATCAAGGCCTTTGCCAAGATCGGGCGTTATTTGTCCTGGTACCGGTGGTGGGACGGCATGAACCTCCTGTTCTGGGTCATCACGCTGAGGGCGCAGTCTGGTGCTCAAGCCCGGCGCCACGTCCACCGCGCTGGATGACACCCGCACCATCACGGTGGGCACCCTCCTAGGCAAGCTCTACTCCACCTGCATCGCCCGCCGCCTCTCGACCTGGGGCGAGGAAAACGGTTTGCGCGCTGATACCCAGACCGGATTCCGCAAGGACCATCAGACCCTGGACAATGTGGGCGTACTGCGCTTCATCAAGGAGCGATACGACCATGAGCGCCAGCCCGTCTATGTGGCCTTCATCGACTTCGAGAAAGCGTACGACCGCGTGCCCCGGGACAAGCTGTTCAAGAAGCTCCAGCAACGCGGCATCGACGGGAGCTTCCTGAACGCTCTGCTCGCCGAGTACGACGAGGTCCCCCTGAGCGTCAAGACCGCCGGCGGCCTCACCGACCCCTTCCTCTGCAAGATCGGTTTGACCCAGGGTAAAGCCGATAGCCCTGACCTCTACGGGTTCTACACTGACGATCTCCCCGCGTTCATCAAAGATCTGGGCGAGACAGCAGCGTTCCCGGTGCTGAGCGACCTTTCCATCGACCCGCTGCTTCACGCCGACGACACCGCGCTGCTGGCCACCACCATCGAGGGCCTGCAGGCGCAGCTGGACAAGCTCAAGGCCTACGCCGACGAGTGGGGACTCACGATCAGCATCAAGAAGACCGCCATCATGCAGCTCTGCGGCGCTGGAGCCAACGATGACCTGGCAGCGCGGCCGAAGCTGCACGTCGGCGGCGAGCTCCCCTGGGTGCGGGAGTTCAAGTACCTGGGTGTTATGGTGCATGAGACCGAGGATTGGGATGTATGTGGCCCAGCCCACCGGCTGCGGATGGCGCGTATGGCTCTAGCTGCGCTGCGACACAAGCTGGCGGTGCTGGGCGGCGCCCCGCTCGCCCGCAAGGCGCAGCTCTTCCAGACCCACGTGCGCAGTGTGTTTACCTACGGCGCCGAGCTCTGGGGCCCTGGATACCTGCTGCAGAGCGCCACCCAGGCGGGTAACGACGCGGCAGAGGTGATGTACCGCGAGTTCCTGCGGCTGG
>JAPLGY010000341.1 GCA_026389955.1 Caldilinea sp.
ACCAACGAAACCGTCCAGCTCTTCCGATTGATGCGTCGCGCCAAAGAGGAGATCGACGAAGATGCTGTCCAAACCTATATCATCAGCATGACCAACACCGCCAGCCACGTGCTCGAAGTGCTGCTGCTGGCCAAAGACGCCGGCCTGCTCGGCCGCATCGATATCGTCCCCCTCTTCGAGACGGTCAGCGATCTCGACGCTGCCCCCCAGATCATGACCACCCTCTTCGAAAATGAGGCCTACCGCCATCACCTGGAAGCACGCAGCTGGTGCCAGCAGATCATGATCGGCTACAGCGACTCCAACAAAGATGGCGGCTACCTGCGCGCCCACTGGATGCTCTTTCTCGCCCAGCGCAGCCTGGCTCGCCTCTGCAGCCAATTCGACGTCCAGCTCACCCTCTTTCACGGACGCGGCGGCACCATCAGCCGCGGCGGCGGACCCGCCAATCGCGCCATCCTCGCCCAACCCCCCGAATCGGTGCGCGGGCGAGTTCGCCTGACCGAACAAGGCGAGGTGATCAGCACCCGCTACGCCAATCTGGCACTGGCCCGCCGCCACCTCGAACAGCTGGTCAATGCCGTGCTCCTGACCGCAGGCCGACGCCCCCAGTTCGCCCAGGAAGAACTCTGGGCACAACGCATGGACTCGCTCAGCGAACTGGCTTTTCAAAAATACCGCTCCCTTGTCACCCGCCCAGGCTTCATCACCTACTTCCACGAAGCTACCCCGATCGACCATATCGGCGCCCTCAATATCGGCTCACGCCCGGCCCGACGCAAAGCCACCCAGGACATCAGCGACCTGCGCGCCATTCCTTGGGTCTTTGCCTGGACCCAGTCGCGCGTCAATCTGCCCAGCTGGTACGGGGTCGGCACTGCCCTCGACCACTGGTGCGACCAGGGCCAAAATCAGCTCCGGCTCGCCGAATTGCGCGAGATGTACCAACACTGGCCTCTGTTCAGCACCCTCATCGACAATGTCCAGATCGGGCTGGCCAAGGCAGATATGGAGATCGCCTCCCTCTACGCCGAATTGACCGGCGAGGCAACCCGGTCGGCGATCTTCACCGAGATCCTCGACGAGTTTCGCCGCACCGAACAGATGGTGCTGATCGTGGCCGGCGCCGACCAGCTGCTCGACAAGGAACCCGTGCTGCGCCGCAGTATCAAAGTCCGCAACCCCTATGTCGACCCGATGAACTACCTGCAGGTTGCCCTGCTTCAACAGCTCAAGGTCGAACAAGACCCAGAACGCCGCCGCCAGCTGACCGCAGCCGTGCTCAGCTCGGTCAACGGCATCGCCGCCGGCTTGCAAAATACAGGGTGAGGTGCCAGATGTCCAAGTTGCTTTCCTGCGTCGATGGGTTGCTGATCGACATCGACGGCGTGCTCATGCTCGGCGACGAGGTCATCCCAGGCGCCACCGAGACGATCCGCACCCTGCGCGATCGACAGATCCAGTTTCGCTTTATGACCAACACGACGGTCTACTGCCGACAGACCTTGCTGGAACATCTCAACGC
>JAPLGY010000024.1 GCA_026389955.1 Caldilinea sp.
CGGCGCCGTTCTGGCTGGAAGACCCCACCCTCGTCCTCCGGACGATCCAAGAACGACTGACCCACCCCCAACCGTCCCCCGACGACACAACCAGTGGGCAGACCGTAGCCGACAGCAAGGCCCACCGTGAAGCGGCACTGGCTCGTGTGCGCGACGCCTTGGCTGGCTACCCCGAACCAGTCATTGCACAATTTGAAGGGCTGTATGGGTTGGCCTTGGTCAGCTATCAACTCTCCGAGGATCACAATTTTTGGATTGACAACCAGGGCAACTACCACATGCGCCAGCTGCTGCGGACGATCGGCGAACGGCTGACCACACAAAAAATCCTCGAGACGCCAGAGGATCTTTTTTCTCTGACCCTCGACGAAGTACAAAGCAGTTCCGCCGGGGCAGCGCAGTTCCAATCGCTGATTGCTGAACGACGTGCCCAGGCGACCCACTTTGCCGCTGTGGTGCCGCCCCCTCTCCTCGGCGCCCCGCCGACCGCAATGCCGGACGATCCCTTTGTCCGCGCCCTCACCAAATTTTTCGGCGGGCCCCCGCCAGAAGCCCAAGCCCCGAACGAAGTGGGGGGCTACGCCGGCGCACCCGGTGTGGTGCAGGGAACAGCGCGCATCGCTCGCACGCTGGCCGAAGCAGATCGCATCCTCCCCGGCGAAATTTTGGTGGCTCCCACGACGACACCGGCCTGGAGCACCCTCTTCGGCTACATCGGCGCGATCGTCACCGACAGCGGCGGCATCTTGAGCCACTGCGCCGTTGTGGCGCGCGAATATGGCATCCCTGCTGTGGTAGGCACAGCGATGGCAACAGCCCTCCTCCAAGATGGACAGTGGATTGAAGTGGATGGCACGCACGGCGTTGTGCGTATTTTGTAAACAGGAGAAGGAATCCGAGTATGGTACGACTGAGTTGGTTTCAAATTCCGGTGCTGGACATTGAACGCGCTGCCCGCTTTTACAGCGCGCTCTTTCAAATCGAAGTCGTTGTCCAGGACAAACGCAAAAATCACGGCGGCCAGATTGGCATCTTGGTGGATACCGGTGGCGTGTTGGGAACCCTCACCCAAAGCGATCCGACAGTCTTCAAGCCCAGCCAACAAGAGGGTTGTCTTCTTTACCTCAACGCCGACGACGAAGATCTACAACAGCTGCTGGCACGCGCCGTAGCCGCAGGTGGAGAGGTGCTCATGCCAGCCACACAAATTGAACCGACCGGTCGCCGCGGCTATCTGGCCTGGGTTTTGGACAGCGAAGGCAATCGGCTTGGCATACACTCGCTGCAAAGTTCCGAGGTAACCATTTTTCCTGGCGGCACCTATGCAACCCAGAAAGACACATAGGGATCCTTCTCATGCAAACACCGATCCTGGTCATCGGCGCCACCGGCAACATTGGGCGGGTCTTGATCCAACGCTTACTGCAACAAGGACGGCTGGTGAGGGCTGCAACCCGCTACCCGGAGCGCTACCCAGCCCACCCCGGCGTGACACCGATCTATTTTGACTACGAACAGCCTGACAGCTTTGCCCCGGCCCTTGCAGGCATCAAGCAAGTCTTTGCGATTGCAGGACCCGCCAGTACAGGTGTGACGTTGCCCTTTTCACCTTTTGTGGCGCAAATACAGCGGGCCGGTGTAGAACATCTTGTTCTGGTCACAACGATGCCCATTCTGCGCAGCGATGGGCTGCATCTGTGGGATGAGGTGGAGCAGCCAGTGCTGCAGGCCGGGGTGCCTTGCACCTTCTTGCGGCCCAACTGGTTTATGCAAGCCTTCGTCGACAGCTTCATGGCCACTATGGTCAAACAAGGACGGCTCTGTGTCCCGGCAGCAGACGCACGCATTAGCTTGATCGACGCACGCGATATCGGCGAAGTCGCAGCTGCTGTGCTGACAGCAGAGGAACATCGCACGCACGCCTACACCCTGACCGGCGGTGAAGCGTTGAATTTTACCGAGATCGCGGCCACCCTTGCCCATGCCTGTGGCTGCTCTGTAGAATACCACCACGAACCCCTTGAAACGTTGGGGGTCACAGAGCTCAACGCGGCGGGCGGAACCATGACACCGATCAAAAACTTAACTTATTTATTCAAAACTCTGCGCCAGGGCAGCTTTGCCGAGGTGGACCCGACGGTGGAGAGGCTGATCGGACGCCCGCCCACGACCTTTGCTCACTTTGCCAATGAACATGCCGCCGTTTGGCAAACCGAACCCTCCCCACAGCCGACAAGGAACGCGTGAATGAAAAGCAGTATCCTGGTGATTGGTGCCACAGGCAACGTAGGACGGCCACTGGTCGAGGAGTTGCAAGCCCGTGGAGAAACGATCAAAGTGGCGACTCGCACGCCCCAGCGCTACCCCGGGCAGCCTGGGGTCACCGCTGTCTATTTCGATTATGAAAATCCGGCCACCTACGCGCCGGCGCTTGCTGGGGTGGACCGGGTGTACGCGATCAGCGTCCCCACCGACAGCGGCGTAATGGATATTCATGGCCTGATCCCCTCTCTGCAACAGGCAGATCTTCAGCACCTGGTCTTGGTGACCGGCATGCCGGTCATTCGCAGCAACGGACGCCTGCGCCACTGGGAAGAGGTGGAAACTCCCGTCATTGACTCCGGAATTCCGTACACCCTGCTGCGCCCTGGCTGGTTTATGCAGCTTTTCCTCGAGGGATTTTTGTTCACCATGCTCCAGCAACAACGCCGACTCTGTTGGACCAGCGGCGATGTACAGATCTGCCCGATAGACGCGCGCGATATTGCAGCGGTCGCAGCAGTTGTCCTGACCCAACCAGGACATGCAGGGCAGGCATATACCTTAACCGGAGGCGAGGTATTGACCCTGCGCGACATCGCAGAGCTCCTGACCCAGGCGACGGGCCAGCCAATTCCCTATGCGAATGCTACGGTGGAGGAGTTGGTCCGTTTTATTGAGGAGGTGGGCGGCTTTCCAGGCCCCAAAAAAGGAATTCATTCGATCTTCAGCACTGCGGAGCGGGGTGTTTTTGCCGAAACGACGCCGATCGTTGCACAATTGACCGGCCGAGCACCGAGGACCTTTGCCCAATTTGCCCGGGAGCATGCGTCGATCTGGCGTCAATGAATCCGCAACCCGCAATGCGACGAACCAAGGAGTAAAAAATGGACTTTCCGGGGGCACTCCAGGCCTGGCGGCAGTTGCTTGGCGACGAACATGTGCTGGTCGACCCCAGCATCCTGGCCCAGGTACAGACAGCGACCTTTGCGACAACCCAGCAGGTACCGGCAATTTTGCAGCCGGCAACCAGCGCTGAGGTGCAAGCATGTGTACGAATTGCCAATCACTACAAAACCCCCCTCTATCCCATCAGCCGCGGAAAAAACTGGGGATACGGATCCCGCGTGCCCGTGCAGGACGGCTGTGTCGTGCTGGATCTGGGACGGATGAACCGGATCGTCGATTATAACGAGGAACTGGCCTATGTCACCGTGGAACCCGGCGTCACGCAGCAGCAGATCTATGATTTTCTGCACGATCAAGGCTCACACCTCTTCCTGGGGATGACCGGCGGCCCGCCCGATTCCAGCCTGATCGGAAACACCTTGGAGCGCGGTGTGGGCAAAGGTCCTTATGGAGAACGTTTTGCCCACGTCTGTGGCTTGGAAGTCGTCTTGCCGACCGGCCACTGCATCCACACAGGCTTTGGTCGTTTTGCACAAGCCAAAACCACTCGGCTGCACCGCTGGGGCTTGGGACCGGCCGTCGATGGGCTGTTTACCCAATCCAATCTGGGGATTGTCACCGAGATGACGTTTTGGCTCTTGCCCAAGGCCAAACACCTGCAAGTCTTTGCCTATGCCATTCACGACGTCGAAAAATTGCCCTTGTTGGTCGATGCCTTGCGTCCCCTGCTGCAACAAGGGTTGATCCAGACGACCTTTACCATCAACAACGATTACCGCACCTTCTCGTATGTCCAACAATACCCCTGGACCGAAGCGATCGGGCAAACGCCGCTGCCGCCTTCGCTCCGCGCCCACCTGCGACAAAAATGGGACACCGGGCTCTGGTTTGGCGAGGGAGCTATCTACGCAGCCAGCGCAGCACAGGCCCACAGCGTCCGCACCCTGATCCACGAGGCCCTGGCACCGCTGGTCGACCTGCTCATTTTCTTCGACGAGACAATGGCGACACTGCCCCGCGAAGCGCTGCAGGCGTTGATCCCAGGAATCGACATCGATGAGGCACTCGCCTGGTATTCTCAACACCCGCAACGGGGCGTGCCCACACAGGCCGCTCTTCCCATGACCTACTGGCGCAAAACAGACCCGATGCCTGCCCAGCCCGATCCAGACCGGGACCGCTGTGGTTTTCTCTGGTGTGCGCCTGCCATTCCGTTTGACGGTCAAGAAATCTGTGCAGCCGTCACTTTGATCGAAGAAACGGTCTTTGCCCACGGCTATGAACCAAGCCTGGCGCTGCAGTGTGTCAGCCCGCGCACCATTTATATCACCACGGCGATCGTCTACGATCGGACGGTGGCGGGCGAAGATGCACGCGCCCAAGCATGTCATGATGACCTGCTGGCCCGCCTCCTCCAGGCCGGCTACATTCCCTATCGATTGGGGATTCAGTCCATGGAACAACTGCCGCCCGCGCAAGATGACACCGTCGCTTTTCTCCAGACTTTGAAACAGGCGCTGGACCCCAACCAAATTCTTGCGCCAGGGCGCTATACAGGGTCATAATTTGTGCAACAGACAAAGCGATACAGCCCCCCAAACTCAGGAGACTCCATGTTTCGGAACAAGCTGAACAATGCCGGTCTGCAGCCTGAGCAACTGAAAACCAGACGACACAGCAAAAACAGTACGCTGATGACGCTGTTGACCGACGCTGCGGTGAAGCCCCCCCCCTTCGCCTCCACGACAGCTCCGGCCAGACCCGGCGCAGCCTTGTCAGCCCCGTTGCCAAAAACTTGGGCGGCCTGGAATCCTCAGACGGCCCCACGCACTCCCGCCACAGTCTATACAGAGACCACAACGTGGCTGGCAGAACTCACCCAGAAGGTCCCGCACTTTGGCGATGCACACCGCCCTCCGCTCCCCGATGCCCCTCTGCACCTTCCTGCATCCTTGAAGACACGGTGGATGGCCCTGGACGAAGAGTGGCAACAATTTGTTCTGCAACATATCGATCCGCTCTTCGGCCAGACGCGCTCTCAACAGATCCGGGTGATGAATGAGCACAACCGCAGCCTAGAGATCCCCCCCGAAGAAAGAGCCGTGAACCGAAATTTGGCGTTGGCGCTTGGGGCACTCGGGTCGGCCGGTTTGGGGACACTTTTCTTTCCGCCGTTGCTCCTGGTCAGTGCCGGTGCTGTTCTCTATCTGTCGATCCCGATCTACCAGCATGCCTACACATCTTTGGTGCATAAACATCGCTTGCGCCCTACCCTGCTTGCCTCTTTTTACATCACTGGGGTCTTGCTCAACGGCTTTTTTGGCGCAGCCGGTGTCGCCGAAGTCATCTATTATGTCAGTGAAAAGTTGGTGATGATCACCTACGATCGGTCCCGTCAAAAATTGGTCAGTGTCTTTGGCCAACAGCCGCGCACGGTTTGGGCTCTGCTGGACGGCATTGAGGTAGAAATGCCCTTCGCCGATCTGAGGGCTGGCACCATCCTCGTTGTCCAAGCCGGACAGATGGTGCCAGCAGACGGCGTGATCCTCCAGGGCATGGCCTCGATCGACCAACACATGCTGACGGGCGAAGCCCAACCCGTAGAAAAAAGTGTCGGGGACCCGGTCTATGCAGCAACCTTTGTCCTGACCGGACGCATTTTGCTGCAGGTTGAAAAGGCAGGCGAGGCAAGTCTGGCGGCCCAAATTGGTGAGATCCTCAACCGCACCGCGAGTTATCAGCAACAACTCGAAGCCAAAGGGGTTGCCCTTGCCAACCGATCCACACTTCCCCTGTTGCTGTTGAGCGGTCTTGCCCTGCCGCTGGTCGGTGCGGCAGGGGCTACTGCTGTGTTGGCCAGCAATATTGGGATGACTCTCAAAATCGCTTCCCCGATTGCCATGCTCAACTTTCTCAACCTGGCTTCTCATGCTGGCGTCTTGATCAAAGATGGCCGATCGTTGGAGTTATTGAACACTGTCGATACCGTTGTCTTTGATAAAACCGGGACATTGACCCTCGAACAGCCCCATGTCGCTGCACTGCACCCTTATGGAACGATCACAGAAGAACAATTGCTCCTCTTTGCAGCGGCGGCAGAACACCGGCAAACACACCCCATCGCTCGCGCCATTGTGGATGCAGCCCAAGCACGACAGTTGACCTTGCCAGAAATTAGCGATGCACACTACATGATTGGCTATGGCATTCAGGTCACCCTGGATGGCCGCCAAATTTTGGTCGGCAGTGACCGCTTTATGGCGTCGGAAGGCATTCCTGTCCCCCTCGAAATTCAGCAGCAACAAACCCGCTGTCATGCCCTAGGCCATTCCTTGGTCATGGTTGCGCTGGAAAACACGTTCGCAGGAGCCCTGGAGTTGCAGCCCACCCTTCGCCCAGAAGCCCAAGCGGTGATCGCCCAGTTGCACAAACGCCAGTTGACGCTTGTCATCATTTCTGGCGACCAAGAAGAACCGACCCGAAAACTAGCAGCGACCTTGGGGATTGACCGCTACTTTGCCAACACGTTGCCCGAAAATAAAGCACAGCTGGTCGAACAATTGCAACAAGAAGGGAAAACCGTCTGTTTTGTGGGAGACGGGATCAACGATGCCATCGCGTTGAAAAAAGCCAATGTTTCGATTTCCCTGCGGGGCGCCACTTCGGTCGCAACCGATACGGCGCAGATCGTCCTCATGGATCAAAGCCTGCGCCAGCTGATTACCCTTTTTGACATCGGCCAGAAGTTTACCCGCAATTTGCAGCTTGGTCTGATCGCTGCGATTGCACCCGGCGCTTGTCTGATCGGCGGGGTGTTTTTTCTACACTTTGGGATCTACGCCGCGATTGTCTTTGAGATTTTGGGGCTGCTGTCCAGCCTGGGGGTGGCCATGATGCCTTTGATGGAGCAGTCGCAAGAAAAGCAACAACCCATGCTGCAGTCGGAATGAACAGGAGTTCTTTTTGGTTGCAGCTCAACACACATAAACCCAAAAAAGGATTCACAAGGTGGGAAAATTTACAACAGAGGCATGGGTTTTACCCAGCGGACGTGGACGCAGTGAAGCAGGGCAACTGGTCAGAGACACTGTGACCCTTTCTGATATTTCGGCAGAAGAGGTTCTGGCAGAACCCCTGTATGGTTGTTGGGAAGGAAATATGACCCATGCCATCCAGCGAAACCCAATCGATATTTGCATGGCACGCCAGGAAGAAAAGGTGGTGATCGGCAACGCAGGCGTGGTCAGAATCCTCAAAACCGGCGAAGCCGTTCACCATCTCAAAGCCGGCGATCACTGCCTTGTCTTTTGCAATGGCATCTGGGACAAGGCGGGCTATCCGATAAAAATTCTGGGCTATGATGCGCCGCAGACGATGGGCGTGTTGGCCAGGCGAATAAAATTGCACATGCAGCAGGTCATTCCCATTCCAGAAGACCCGCGATTTTCTTTGCCCCAATGGGCAGCTTTTTCGCTGCGGTACATTACCGCCTATGCCAACTGGCAAGTGGCCTATGGCTGCTGGCGAACCCAGATGAAACATACAGACCCGCAGGATGTGTTTGTCTGT
>JAPLGY010000533.1 GCA_026389955.1 Caldilinea sp.
CGCCGTAGAATGTCCCAGGCCAACAATGAGCCGCTCAGGGCATGATTCTGGCGATGGATGGCGTTGCCGATGTCGTGCAGATACCCAGCCACGTTGCCCAGCTGGTATGTGCGCTGGTCGTAGCCAAGGTGCTCCAACACATTTTGGGCGATGTTGCCGACCAGACCCGCATGGCGCTGCCCATGTTCGGTGTAACCAAGCGCCTTCATCGTCGCATTGGCAGCCTGCAGCATGGCGATCGTCTCGGCATCGTGCCTGAGGTCATCTACGGTCAGCAGATGAAATCCATTGGAGGTCAGCCGAGACTCGGCTTCGTTTTGTTCCAGCCACTCAGTCAATTTTTTGGTCATTCCATTGTTCGGCATCTTCGTCGTTCTTTCAGACAACCTGCCCGACTGCCAGCGCGCTCAGCAGCAAAGCTGCCAGCCAGAGCGGCTGCATACGCTGCCCCACAGGGCGTCCTTGCAGCAGCAGCAGCCAGGTAGGCAACAAAAGCAAAACAATCCCTGCCAGCCAGAGCGGAGCCTGCAGGACAACCAACAACAGGCAAACCCCCAATTCGCCGACGGCCAACAGCCCCCACCCAACTGAGTCGCGGCTGTTTCCCAAAAGCTGCAGTTCTCCCCAGTGATGAAGTGCCCAGAAAACCGGAAGCCCCCAAAACACAAACCAGGGCAGTTCTCCGGCAGGCAGCACCCTTTGCGACATCATCTGCTGCATCACCAGCAGCCAAGGCAATCCAATGGTCGCCATGCTGGCCAACAACCCTGAACTGCTGCCGCTGACAGGACGCAACATCCAACCCGCCAATGTCACCAGTATCAGAGCCCCGGTAAAAAGCAGAGCAGTCAGCCCCAGGACTGCCGCCACCCCCAACGCCAGCAAAACCGCCGGCAGACCGACACGCAACAGCAAAGGACAGAACTCGCCCTGGGCGGGTGAAAAAACCCGGGCAGCCGGCGAATCTGGCTGCACATAGGGAAGCCAGAATGGACTGCGCGACACCAGATCGGAAATCGGCAGCAGATGCCTGCGCCCGCCCGACAGCCGCCAGATCCCCCCCCACAACACGTCGACCAAAAGCAGCATCAACACCACACTGTGCCACTGCTCCTGAACCGGCTGGCTGCCTGCAGCCAGCAGCCCCGCAAGGCCCGCCCACAAAGCCGTCGGGCGCCAAGGGGCCCCCAGGCTCCAGAGCTGGACCCCAAACAGGCTGGTCGCACCGTAGACAATTCCCTCCTCCCGCCGCTGAGGTCTTGTCTGACGGGCCAGCCAACGCCTGGGGGCCGCATATACAGGGCCCGTCTCGCCAGAAGTTTCGGTCGGTCGTACCTTCGATAATCGCTTCACCGCTGCTTCAACCAGGGCTTGCTCCTCCGCCAACATTCTGAACAATCGATTGGGCTGGGTGACTGCCTTGGGTTGCCGGCGCGCTGGCCACACACCCCCATCCAATTCAGACAGTATACCAGACCCGCGCCCGGCAACAGAATCGGAGCAGCCATGCGACACACGCGTGGGTCAGTGCATCTAGAACACGGCGCCCCCTCCCATCAAAGCACCCGAACACAGGATGAAGCAGCCCCCCAATTTTCTGGCATACCTGCCGATCGGGTATACTGAAAAGGAGAGTCGACATGTCCCTTTTGGGCGTGCAGCTCTCTGTAGCGGGCCAACAAGACAGTACACACAGGAGAGGCACGTGTCAGATTCCAGAGAGGAGCGCCTTGCCCGGCTGCTGGTCGAGTACTGCATTGCTGCACGCCCCGGAGAATGGGTGGCCATTTACGGCGATCTGCTGGCCCGCCCTCTGGTCGAACAGATCTACAGAGAGGTGCTGGCTGCCGGGGCCCATCCCACCGTTTTTTACCAGGACGAGCAGCTTCATGAACATTTCTACCGGCTGGCAGACGAGCAGCAGCTGCAGTGGATCTCACCACTCGACACTTTGTTGGCAGAGCGTGTCGATGCGCGCATCGTGGTGCGTGCTCCTGCCAACACACGTGCCTTCAGTAACCTGGAGCCCCAGCCACAGCGCACCTGCCAGCGCGCCCAGAAAGGCGTCACCGACTGCTACCGCCGGCGGGCTGCAGCTGGCACCTACCGCTGGACGCTGACCAATTTTCCTTGTCTGGCTCTGGCGCAGGAAGCCGATATGAGCCTGCGCGAGTTTGAAGACTTTGTTTATGCAGCCACCTATGCCGACCAGCCCGACCCGGTCGCCGCCTGGCAGGCTGTCCACGACGACCAGCAACGTCTGGTAGAGTGGCTGGCCGGCAAATCGGAGGTTGTCGTGCGTGGCCCCCAGATTGACCTGCGTCTCTCGATCGCCGGCCGCATCTTTGTCAACAGCGATGGCCGGCGCAACATGCCCAGCGGTGAAATTTTTACCGGACCGGTCGAAGATTCGGCAGAAGGCTGGATCCGCTGCAGCTACCCCGCCATCCATGGCGGACGCTCCGTTGAAGGGGTCGAACTGCACCTGCAGCAGGGCAGAGTGGTCGCCGCCCAGGCCAGCAAAAATGAAGCATACCTGCTCAGCCAGCTGGAGAGCAACCCAGGAGCCCGATATTTGGGGGAGTTTGCGATCGGCACCAACGAGCAGATCCGCCGTTTTACACACAATATTCTCTACGACGAAAAGATTGGAGGGACCCTGCACGTGGCTTTGGGTGCCGGCTATCCGGAGACCGGCAGCCGCAACGAGTCCAGCCTCCACTGGGACCTGATCTGCGACATGCGCACCGACAGCGAAATCTGGGTGGACGGAGCACTCTTTTACCGGAATGGTCGGTTCACCGTCGTTTAGTTGGCAGCATCCTTCAGGCCGGATACATTCGCTCTCCGCCGGCAACAACAAGCAAGATTCGGAGGACAACCATGATCGCAAGTGACATTATGTCGAGCCCAGCCATTACAGTCACGGCTGACACCCACATCCCCGAGGTGGCACGTCTGATGCGTGCGCACCAAATCAGCGGCCTCCCCGTATTGGGTGCCAACGGCAGGTTGGTCGGAATTGTGACCGACCACGATCTGATTCTGCGCAACGCGCCAGTGCGGGAGCCCCGCTACTTTGCGCTGCTCTCCGGCTACATCCCCCTCAACCTGGCTGAACACCGGCACTATTTGGAGCAGCTGCGCCACACCCTGGCTGTCACTGCTGGGGAGATGGTCGAACCCAACCCCTTGACTGTGACGCCGACTACCTCGCTGAGCGAGGTGATGGCCCTGATGTTGGACCCCAAGGTCACCCTGCTGCCCGTTGTCGTTGCAGACGAGGTCGTCGGTGTGGTCACTCGCACCGATTTGGTCCGGCTGATCGAAAAGTTGGAAAGCGCGGTCGAATCCACAGCAGACTGAGGGTCTCGCGGCCGAAGCATTTCGGCGCAGTGCCGGGTCAGGCCCACAGCACGTCGCCGTCGTCTTCGTACTGGATCTTTTTTTCGACAAAAAGCGCGTGGTCGCGTGCCTGCTCGGCGGCCCGATCCTGGGCAAACCACTGCAGCCATTCGGCTGGAGCATCGAGGTCTTGGCCGCCGTGGGGGGTAATCCGGCGGCGCACCTTGATCAGCACCGGTGTGTTGACGCTGGCGCCGCTGACGACGACCTGTCCTTTGCTCAAATTGGGCAATTCCTGGAGCAGATCCCGCCCGACGCTCTCGATGGATTCGGCGATCCGGTTCTGGTCGATCGGGTTGGTGATGCGCATGATGCACTGGGTCATGCACTGGCTGAGCACATCGCTGTCCAGCTTTCCAGGCCGCTGGGTGATCAGCCCGATCCCGACGCCAAATTTTCGTCCTTCGCTCAGGATTGTTTTCAAGACCTCGGAACTGACAGCGTCGGCATTGGCCGGCGCGTAGTTGTGTGCTTCCTCCAACAGGCAAAAGACGGGGTAAGGCAGGTGGCTGGGGTCCCCGCGATCCAGTTTGCCTTTGACAGTTTCCATGCGGGCCTGGTAGACCCGGCGCAGCAGCGTAGCCACGATCACCTGTTGTTCACGGCGGTCGATCTCGTTGAGTTGGAGGATGGTGCACTGGCCCGGTTTGAAGAGTGCCTCCAGTTCCAGATTTTCAAAGTCGTGAAAGATCCGGCTGTGGCCCAGCGCGCTTTGCAGCCGCCAAACCAGAGCCCCAGTGGTCGGGTCATCTTCGTCGAAACCTTCGCTCTCTTTTTTGCCTTCAGCGGTCTGACGCACAGCGTAGAGGAGTTGTTCGAGCGTATAGTGGCCGTTCCTGGCACTGCGCTGAGCAAAATTGAAGGCACGTCCCAGCTGGTAGTGCATTTTTTCGGAAGGATTGGGCAGCAAGTAGCGCAGATCCGAGATTGTCAGCGAATCGATGCGCACGCGCAGCTGATCGGGGCGGAAAATACGCACACGCGGTTTGTAGTTGCCCTCGCTGAATTCACCCAGGTTCATCATCTCCTGCAGCGTGCTGTATTCGCCGTGCGGGTCGACAACCAGGATAGCGGCCCGGTTGTGCGGCATCAGCAGCTCTTCAAGCAGAACGCCTGCCAGGTAGCTCTTGCCGCTGCCGGTGCTGGCGATCACGGCCAGGTGGGTGCCGGTAAAGCCGCGCACATCCAGCGCGATCGGCACTGCACCTTCTGGCCGGCTGAGCAGGCTGCCCAAAAAAGCGCTGCCTCGCCCGCCGCGTGGGCGTCTGTTCAACACCTGCCCCAACAGTGTATCTGTGGCGATAAAGACCGGCGCTCCTCCTACCGGCGGCACGCGTGGGTTGATAAAATCGCCCATCTCTGCGCTGTGGAAGCCGAGCACCCGGACTGTGATCTCAAAGAGCTCGGTGGCTTCGCTTTCGTACCCAAGCAGGGCCGCCACCGTCGCAGGCGGCACCCCGGGGTCGGCCAGAAAACTGTCCGGCAGCAACTTGACCGGCCGGCGGCCGGTGACCCGCCCCAAAATTTCGCGCGTCTCCCCCTCTATCAGCGCCAGATAGTAGACAAACTCGCCGTGCTTGACCCGTCGTTCGGGGTCAGGGGCAATCAAAAGATAGTCGTTGGGGGTCTCGCCTGGGCCCTTGACGGTGCCGATCGGCTGCATAGGTAGGCTGTTCATGGGTCCCTCGACAGGCAAAACAGGTCAGATACGGTCAGCCCGCAGGCTGTACGATGCTCTTCCAGGCAATGTTGTTGCGCATGACCGTCAGTCGGCTGCGGCTCAGCGGAAAAAGCTCGCCAAGCTGGTCGATCACGGCCAGCAGCAGAGGCGCGACCAGGACATGGTTGTGGGCCAGCAGCAACGGCGTGTAGCGCAGCTGGGGCTGGCCTGTGCTATCCGCATGAAAGGTGAGCAGTTCCGTGCGCTCCAGCTGGCGTACCAAACAGTTGACCGTCGCGACTGCGGCAGGTACACCTTGGTGCACCTGGCCCACCACATCGAGCCACCCGATCGCGATCACCCCCAGCAACGTAGCCGTCTCCGCCAGATAATCGGGCGAAAAAATTTCGACCTCGCTGCGCGGGCTGAGGCGCGGGCCCAACGCACCAAATTCGGGGTTCATCAGCAGCGTATTGTAGACCAGCCCGACCAGGGCCCTGCCCGATGCGCCGGGCGTTTCCAGTTCGACGGCGACAAAACTGCCAAACCCATAGGCAGAGGGCGCCGGCGGATGCAGTGTTTCGCCCTGGCCAAACACCTGGCAGACATAGTCGATATGCGAGTTGGATTTGACAATTTTGCCGATCGGCAGATGTGTTACCAATTTTCCCCCAAGTCTGCACCTCCACAGAGATCAAGTCAGCGCTCGACCGGACAGCCCTCCGGGCTGCTGGCGGGCTGCTGGCGGGCTGCTAACGCCCTCCCATCCCGCTGAGCGCAATTCCCTGCACGAACCACTTCTGGCCGACCAGATAGATCAGCAGCACGGGCAACAAGGCAATCACCGACCCTGCCATCAGCATGTCCCAAGCGGTGCTGTACTGGCCTACAAACGAAGCCAGCCCCAGCGGGATTGTGCGCACCTGCTCCGACGTCGTCACCACCAGCGGCCACAAAAAATCGTTCCAGGCCCCCTGAAAGACAAAGATCGAGAGGGTAGCCAGCACCGGCCCGCTCAGCGGCACGATGATCTGCCCCCAGATCCGCAGACTGGAAGCCCCATCCATCCGCGCCGCCTCGTCGAAGTCGATCGGGATTCCGCGGTAATACTGGCGCAGCAGAAAGGTGCTGAAGACACTGAAAAGCCCGGGCACGATCAACGCCAGGTAGCTGTCGTACCAGCCCAGCCCCTTGACGATCAAAAAGTTGGGGATCAATGTCACCGGGAACGGAATCATCAAGGTCGCCAGGTAAAACAAGAAGATCAGGTCGCGGCCACGAAAACGCAGGCGGGCAAAAGCGAAGGCGGCCAGCGAGGAGATCAAAATTTGCAGCACCGTGACCGAGACCGCGACCAGGGTGCTGTTGGCGTAGTAGAGCCCGAATGGCACCGCCGCAAACGTCCGGGCGTAGTTTTGCAGCGAGTAGTGGGCAGGGGAAAAATCGCGCGCCAGAAAAGCCGGCAGCGGCACCAATGAGACCAACAGCATCACCCCAAAAGGGGCGAGCATGAGCGTGCTGAAGAGCAGCAGCAGGGTGTGCAAGCCGATGCGGGCCGACAAACTGGGCCGCGCCCGCCCACCAGAGTGGGCGGCACTCATGGCTTACTCCGACTCATAATAGACCCAGCGTTTCTGCAGGCGGTTCTGGAGCAACGTGAACGCAAAAATAAAAACGAAGAGCACCCAGGCCATCGCAGCTGCTTTGTCCATGCGGATATCCCGAAAGGCTGTCAGGTAGATATACTGCACAACCGTAAGCGATGAATTGGCAGGCCCGCCTTCGGTCATCACAAAGGGTTCTGTAAAAAGCTGAAAGGCGCCGATCATTTGAAAGACGAAGAGAAAAAACGTGGTTGGGCTGATCAAAGGCAAAGTCACATGGCGAAAACGTTGCCAGCTGCTGGCACCGTCAGCATGGGCAGCGTCGTACAACTCCCGCGGCACCCCCTGCAGCGCAGCCAGATAGACCACCATGGTGAAGCCTGTGTTCTTCCACAACGTCAGCAGCACGACCGACACCTTCGAGAACTGGCTGCTTCCCAGCCAGTTGGGGGCACTGAACGGCACTTCAAAAAAGCCGGCTGCTGTGGTCAGAAGACCGTTGACAGCGCCCTGGGTGCTCAACAAAAGCCGAAAGACAATGGCCCCTGCCACGATGGTGGTGACCACCGGCATGAAATAGACCAGCCGGTAAAAGAGCACACCGCGGATCGCCTGGTTGAGCCCGACCGCCATCGTCAGGCCCAGGGCCAGCTGCAGCGGGACAAGGGTGACGATGTAAAAAGCGGTGTTCCAGAAAGCCTGCCAAAAGACCGGGTCGCGCATCAGCTGCTGGTAGTTGAGCAGGCCGGCCAACTGGCGAAAACCGGTCAGCCCCCAGACCGAAAAGCTGATCCCCAGCGACATCAGCACTGCCAGCACAATAAAAACAAAAAACCCGAGGAAGCTGGGCAAAAGAAAAAGATAGCCTTCCCACTGCTGGTCGGGGCGCCAGCGTCTCCGGGTTGAAGCGCTGCTGTCGTTCACTGGGAAACGTGTCATCGCCGTTCGCTTCCAGACAAAAACACCAGGGGTGCAGCCAGCTGGCTTCACCCCTGATGCACACGGTCTCTGTTACTTGGGATAGCCGTTGTCCGCCAGGAACTGGTCGACCTGGGCGCAGAGTTCGGGCAGGAGCGTCGCCGCATCTGCCTCGCCAGCCCAGAGCTTGTCGAGGCCAGGCCCGATGATCGAACCGCTCAACTCCCCCCACTCTGGGAAGTAGCCGAACCCTCCCACACCCGAAGCAGCCGCTTCCGCGAGAATCGCCTGTTTGTTCGCCGGCGCCGCATCGGTCATAAAGGCAGGGGAATTGGCCACCGATTGCAAGGCAGGAAAGATCTCACCGGCAGTCGTGTAGATTGTTTCGCCGCCGCCGTCGCTCTGCAGCCATTCGATGAACGTCCAGGCTGCTTCTTTGTTGTCGCTGCCGCTGCTCATCACCCATGCAGCTCCCCCAGCGCCGTTCCACGGCTTGCCACCCGCCGGGATCGGGGCGACCGCCACATCATAGTTGAGCCCTGCCGCGTTGAAAGCCGACACCCGGCTGGTATTTTGCAAAATCATCGCTGCCTGCCCGCTGGCAAAGACCGCCGCATCGCCGCCGGCCTGGTTGAGGTCGGCCGGTCGCATGGCCACCCCGCTCGCCATCAGGCCAGCAAAAAATTCAAACCCACCCACAGCGGCCGGTTCGGCCAACAAACATTGGGAGGGATTGACATAGTCGTCGAAGATGGCCCCCCCATTCTGGTTGACCCACTTGGCCCATTTTCCCCCTTCGGCCGCCAGACCATACACCGTCGTCATCCCGTTGGTATCTTTCTGGGTCAGCGCCTCGGCGGCCGCTGTAAAGTCATCCCATGTCCAGCCGTCAGCAGGGTAGGCAACCCCTGCGGCATCGAACAGATCCTTGTTGTAGTAGATCACGTTGACTTCGATATCGCGTGGGAACCCGTAGACGCTGCCTTCAAACTTGGCAGATTCGAGCAGGCCCGGCCAGTAGGCCTCCAAATCATAGCCAGAGGCAGCAACAAAGGGGTCCAAATTTTCCAACACACCTTCAGCCGCATAGCGCGGGGTCGGCCACAGAAAGGCCACATCTGGGATCACCTTGGGGTCGCCGCTGGCCCACAGTGCCTGGAGCTTGGTAAAATAATCGTTCCACGGCTGGTGCCAGAATTCGATCTCGATCTCTGGGTGCTCTTCCATGAATGCAGCTGCCACACGTTCGTGCGACTCTTTTTCTGCTGGGCTGCCCCAGAAGGCCCAGGTCAGCACCACCTTTTCGTCTGCTGCTGGCTGTTCGCCGCCCGACTGGGGAGCGATCGCGGCGCAGGCCGACAGGATCAGCGTCGTTGCCAGCAGCAAGCCGACAACCATCGTCCGTTTGAGTTGCATGGATTCGTTCCTCCTCGATATTTGCATGCACCAGCTGTAACTTTGTAGACGCACAGACATACAGCCCCCCTTTTTTTGGCGATCAAATGCTGCGCGCGGAAGTGATCATAGCACGGGCACCCCAGCCAGGGCAAATATTTTTTGTCAGCTTGCCGGGCGCTCTTGTGGCACCTCGTTCAGGAGAGAACCCGGGAGGGTGCAGCGACTGCCTGATAGACCCCCAAAATTTGCTGGGCGATGCGCGCCCAGCTGTAGTCGCGGGCATAGTTCATCGCATTGGCAGACAGCTGCTGGCGCAGCCGATGGTCGCCGAGCAGGTCGGCAATGCGCAGCGCCAACGCTTCGGCGTTGCGTCGTGGCACCAAAAAGCCATTGTAGCCGTCCCGGACCACATAGGCCAGCCCCCCCACCTCGGAGGCAATCACGGGGGTTCCCATCGCCATCGCCTCCAGCGCAACCATGCCAAAACTCTCATAGTGCGAAGGCATCACCACCATCTCCGCAGCAGCATAGTAGTAGGGGAGGATCTGCTGGTCGCGTGCCCCGGCAAAAGCGACCAGGTCGTCCAGCCCTAAATCGAGCCTCATCCGCTGCAGCCGCTCCAGCTCTTCATCCAGCGTCTCTGCCCAGGGGTTCCCGCCGATGATCGT
This sequence comes from Caldilinea sp., assembly GCA_026389955.1. Next base: position 9,654 of record JAPLGY010000533.1, read on the forward strand.
GACACAGGTGTCGGACAGGTCGGTGACCTGACGCTCTTTGAGCAGGGCGATCGCCTCCAACAAGGTGTCGATCCCTTTGAGCGGCTCGATACGCCCGGCAAAAAGAATATTTTTGCGGTGGGGCGGGATGCCGATCATCTGCTTGGCTTGGAGCTGGTGGATCGGGTTGAAATGCGCCAGGTCGACGCCGGGCGGCACCACCACGATTTTGCGGGCATCCGCCTCATAGAGGTCCACCAGCTGCACCTCTTCCGCCGGCGTCGGTGCCACCAGACGGTCGGCGATCCGAGCCACCCGCCGCTCCCCATCCAACCGGCTCTGCGGTGCCCGTTCGCTGGCGTCGCGCGCGATCTGATTTTTCATCGCCCCGAGCGTATGGAACATGTGCACGATCGGCGTCCCTCCCCAGCCAGCGGCCAGTGACTGGGCGGCCAGCCCAGAAAGCCAGTAGTGGCTGTGGAGGATGTCGTAGCGCATCTCCTCACGTTCAGCAAAGTCCAAAACATTGGCGACAAACTCCCCCAGGTATGGCTCGGTGTCGCCGACCGCCATCGGGCGTTCTGGCCCAGCTGGAATGTGCATGACGCGCGCCAGCGGACCCAGGTCATGGACGACGCGGGGGGCACAGTCATCCTGCGAACGTGTAAAGACATCGACCGCCACTCCAACTGCCGCCAGGGCCCGGCTCAGGTCCCGGACATAGACGTTCATGCCGCCTGTTTTTTTCCCCCCCAACATGGCCAGCGGGCAAGTGTGGTAGCTGAGCATCGCCACGCGCAGCAGAGGGCGAGCGTCCGCTGGCCATGCTGGAAACCGCGTTCGGCTAAACATTGTCATCGGTCCCCTCTTTGGGCTGAAAACCAATCCCGTTACAATACAAATCCAGTTCTATCATCAATCCCAATCTAGCTCTGTAAGGCTACTGACCCACACCCATGATGAAACTCCAATCCTTTTACGATGCCATCTACCTGGCCCCTCATCTCGACGATGCCGCCCTCTCCTGTGGAGGAGAGATCGCCCACCGCACCGGTCAAGGGCAGCGCGTTCTGGTCGTCACCGTCATGGCCGGCGATCCCCCCACGGACCAGGAGAACGACTACATTCGCAGCCTGCATGCCCGCTGGGCGCTGGAGGGCGATGCCACAGCCCGGCGTCGTGCCGAAGATGTCGCCGCCTGCCAGCGCCTGGGTGCTGACCCTTTGCACTGGCCGATCGCAGACTGCATTTACCGGCTCGATCCGTCGACAGGCCAGCCCCTCTACCGCTCAGACGACGACATTTTTGGGGCTGTCCATCCAGCGGAGGCACCGCTGGTGCAGACCATCGCCGCCATGCTGCAAGGGCTGCCGGCCCATGCCCAGTGCTATGTCCCGCTGACCGTCGGCCACCATGTCGACCACTTGCTGGTGGCCGAGGCGGCGCAGCAGGCCTTCGGCACTGGCCTGCGCTTTTACGAAGACTACCCTTACGCGCAGCAGCCGGGCAAACTGGCGGCCGTGCTCGGCGATCCACCTGCTGGCTGGCAGCCAGCAGTCGCTGCCCTGACCGGAGCCGATCTGGACGCCAAGGTGGAGGCGATTCTGGCCTTCCGTTCGCAGCTCAGCACTTTTTTTGCAGACCGCGCCGACTTGGAACGCCAGGTCAAAGGCTACGCAGCCAGCGTCGGCGGAGAACGGAGCTGGTCACGAGGCCAGGAATGCTAGGCCGGCCCGCCGCCGCCTGACCGATGAAACGCGTTGTCCTCGCTGGCGACCGCAGCAGCCGGTTTGGCGGCCAGCAGTTCGTCAAAGAGAGGCAAGGTGCCGGTGCGCACTGCATGCTCGGCGTAGAGAAACATTGCTGCCGACCAGGCCTGCTGCTCGTACCCCATCGGGTGGCCGCTGGCTCCGTGCAGCCACTCGTTGAAAGCCCAGTCGTGGGTGGTGCCCTGGCGAGCGCCTTCGGCCAACGCGACCAACAGCTGCTCTGCCTGGCGTTGGCAGCCATGGCGGATCAGCGCTGCCACATGAAATCCGCCCACCATCGGCCAGATTCCGCCGTTGTGGTACTGGTGGGGCAAATTGAGATTGCGGCTGCGGTAATAGTCACGCCAGTGGTTCTCCCCCGGAAAGATCGGAGGATAAATGGCCTTGGTCGGGTAGGGTTCTGCTATGCCGACCTGCAGCATATAGCGCAAAATGTGTTCGCGGCGATGGCCGTCTGCCACGCCGGTCAGCACCGCCAGCAAATTGCCCAGGCTGTCACACCAATCCCCGTATTCTCGAAACGCGACAAAAGGCAGATAGAAGGGGCGGCTGGAGATCGTGCCGAGGTTGTGGTAGAGCATGAACCATTCCAGCCGGATCGCCTTCAGACGTTCGAGATGTCTGGCAAAATGCTCGGCGACCCAACAACGGTCCACCCACATCAACAGGTTGATCCGCTCGTGCACGCCCGCTGCGTCGACTTCGCTCTGCCACACCGGTGTGCCCGCCGGCATCCGGGCGGCCAGCTCCTGGTGTGCCAGTTTGGCAGCATAGTAGAGCACATTGTCGTAGAGGACATTGTAGCGGACCGCCAACAGGTCCATCCAGTCCCCTGCTTCTGGGACTTCGAGCAGCCCGCACTCGTTCATGTCCTGGTAGTCGAGCCAGAGCATCGCTTTGTCCAGGACCGACCAGTGGCCCTCCAAAAACGCCTGATCCCCCGTGTAGTGGAAATGCAGGTACTGGGCCAGGATGTACCAGAGGTTGGAGTCGACAGCGCCGGCGTTTTCGGTGCTGACATACCCTGTGTCCGGGTTGACGTTGAGCGGGATCAGCCCGCGTCGGGTCTGGTGTCGGCTGAGTGTCTCCAGGGCCGCTCGGCCAGAGCCGATCAACGCGGGGTCACCCGTGCAGACCGCCCCCAAAAAGGTAATCGCCGCATCGCGCGCCCAGACCTGAGGATACCCGGCAGCCAGCCCCGACGCCCGGTAGCCATAGCCGGTGGCACATTCTTGCAGAATCTGGGTCGCTTGGCAGTGTGCTTCCTGGATCAGTTTGCTGTGGAACATCTGTTAGGTGCCCTTCGTGTCAACTGCAAAAAAGAGATCCGTTCATCCGGCCTGTGCTGGGTCCAGTTCTCGTTCGCGGATTCCGATCAGGTAAAGCAACCCATCCAGCCCCAGGTCAGAAATCGTGCCGCTGGCCTGGCGACGCACGACCGGTTTGGCGTGGAAAGCCACCCCCAGCCCCGCAGTGCTGAGCATGGGCAAGTCATTGGCGCCGTCACCGACGGCAATCGTCTGTTCCAGACGCAACCCTTCTGCTGCTGCAATCTGGCGCAGCAACGCAGCCTTGCGGGGACCGTCGACGATCTCGCCCAGCAACTTGCCGGTGAGCACCCCTTCCACGATCTCCAGTTGGTTGGCGTACATGTAGTCGAACCCGAGCTGCCGCTGCAGGCGCTGTCCAAAATAGTCGAACCCACCAGAAATGATGCCCGTTTTGTAGCCCAGCCGCTTCAACGTGCTGGCGACCAGTTCGGCCCCGTCGGTCAAACGAAGCCGGGCAGCCACTGTAGTCAGGGTAGATTCGGGCAATCCCCGCAGCAGGGCCACACGCCGTATCAGACTCTGGCGAAAATCAAGCTCTCCTCGCATCGCTGCCGCTGTGATCGCCGCTACCTCGTCGCCCACCCCTGCCTCTTTCGCCAATTCGTCGATCACTTCGGCCTGAATCAACGTCGAATCCATGTCGAAGACGACCAGCCGCCGGTTGCGCCGGTAGATGTCGTCGGCTTGAAACGAAACATCGACACCGGTCTCCGTCGCCAGCTGCAGCAGCTGGGCCCGCAGCACAGCTTCATCGTTCAGTCGGCCGCTCGCCGTGATCTGCACACAGGCTTTGGGCGTGCGGGCCGGGCTAACCAGCGAAGGACGCCCCGACAGCCGCGTGATCACGTCGATGTTGAGCTGATGGGCGGCGCAGGCAGCCGCCGCACGCGAGATCTGGGCCGCGCTGAGTTTACGCCCCAGCAAGGTGATGATGTGCCGAGGACGCCCTTGTTCGCTGACCCATTGCTCATACTCTGCCAGGGTTGTCGGACGGAACCGCACCTCCACGCCCAGTTCATGGCCTACAAAGAGCAGATCTTTGAGAACCGGCGGGGCAGGGTCCGCTGCCGGAATTTCGACCAGCAACCCCAACGAAATATAGTCGTGGATGACCGCCTGCCCAACATCCAGAATGTGGACGCCGTGCTCCGCCAGCACCCCAGTGACCCGAGCCACCAAGCCTGTGCGGTCTTTGCCGGTCACATTGACCAGAATGATTTCAGACATACGGTTGACAGCTCTCCCTGTGGCTGCTCTTGGTACATGACACGCGCCAGCAGACTTTGACACACCGTTTTCCATTCCGAACCGGGACCAACGCCCCTCGGCCGCTGACTCCAAATTCATTGTATCATCAGGGATGCCAGGCTTTCTTCCGCCGATCGGACAGACACAAAACAGACACAAAAACGGGTGTGCCCCCAACTGTCTGCATTCATCTCACACAGCCCCCTTCTGGATTCCTTTATGCTACAATACTTTCATCATGGCTACCCAACCTTCTCGTTGTGAAACGGAATCGGCGACAGAAAGGGCACAAACCACCATGCCAAGATGGGGACATCCACTTCAACGGGCGTTTTTTCTGGGCTGTCTGTGGTGGCTGTTCGCTGCTGTGCCGGCCCTGGCCAGCAGCGGCGGCACCCTGGCGCAACCGTCAGCCCATGATCGTCTGACCGGCGTGGTCGCAGTCGAAGGCACGGCTGCGCACCCCACCTTCCGCAAATGGCAGCTTGACCTTCTGATCGACGGCAAGGAGAGTGCAGCGACCTTTCTTGCCCTGGGGGAAGAGCCGATTCCCAGCCCCGCACAGATGTACAGGTTCGACACCGCGCGCTATCCCAACGGAAGCCACCTGCTGCGGCTGCGGGTCGTCCACAGCAACCTCAACTACGACGAAATTTTTGTTCCGGTCACCTTCGACAACCCTGTTGCTCCTGCGCTCCCTGCTCCATCGGAAGACAAGCCTGCCGCAGAGCCTCCTGCCGCCAAGGGGCTGCCCCCGCTGGCGGTCTTCCGCACCGATGCGCCCGCAGAAGGAGAACGCTGGATCGAGGTCGATCTTTCCGAACAGCGGCTGACCGCCTGGCAGGGCGATGTGGCCGTCTTCGAGACGATCGTAAGCACCGGCAAGACGAGCACACGCACGCTGACCGGCGAATTTGCTGTCTATTGGATGCTCGAAAAAACGCGCATGCGTGGCCCAGGCTACGACACCCCAGATGTGCCCTGGACCCTCTTTTACGACGGCGACTTTGCCATCCACGGCGCCTACTGGCACAACAACTTCGGCACACCGGTCAGCCATGGCTGTATCAACCTGCGCGTGCCCGAAGCCCAGGCCTTGTATCGGTGGGCCAGCATCGGCACCCGTGTGGTCGTGCACGAGTGACCTGGTGGCCCAAACGCACTTCTGGGCGCAACGCCGAGCCATGTGGTAGACTGAGTCCAGTTGCGTTCATGGTTTGCTTACATCGGGAACGCAGAATTGGAACAGGGCAGAAAAACGATGGCCTCATCCGGTAAAAAAAGTTTTGTCAGCGGCTGTTTTGACATGCTGCACAGTGGGCATGTCGAATTTCTGCAGCGCGCAGCTCAGTATGGGGACTTGACGGTTGCGTTGGGTTCAGACCAGACCGTCTTCAGCCTCAAAGGCCGCCCGCCTATCAACAGCGAAGAAGAGCGCCGTTTCATGCTGGCCAATGTCGCGTGTGTGCAGCGAGCGGTTATCTCGCGCGGCTCCGGCTACCTGGACTTCGAACCGGAACTGCGGGAAATGCGCCCCGATTTTTTTGTTGTCAACGAAGATGGCAACACCCCGGCCAAACGTCGGCTGTGCGAAGCGCTGGGCATCGAATATGTGGTGCTTCGGCGCGACCCCCATCCTGGGCTGGCCACGCGCTCCACCACTGCGTTGCGCACCGTTCAACAGATGCCCTACCGCATCGATCTGGCCGGCGGCTGGCTGGACCAGCCCTTTGTCTCGCGCCTGCATCCAGGCTCTGTGATCACCCTCTCGATCGAGCCGACCATCGAGTTCAACGAGCGCAGCGGCATGGCCACCAGCACGCGGCGCACCGCCATCCACCTGTGGGGAAACAAAATGCCGGTGGACCGGTACGAGAAGGTGGCCTGGACGCTCTTTTGCTGCGACAACCCCCCGGGCAAGACGGAAGTCTCCGGTGCGCAGGATGCGATCGGGCTGGTCTTTCCGGGGCTGGCCCGTTCGGAGTATACGGGGAGCTACTGGCCGACCCAGATCGAGCATCGAATGGACGAGGACACGTTGCAGTTTGTCGAACGGCACCTGTGTCTGATGCCGCTGGGGCCGCGCGAAGGGGGATATGCGGTGCTGGAAAACACGGCACTGACAGCCACTGGCGCTGCTGCCCTGTCCGAAGCAGCAGCCGGCTGCTGGGCAGCGCTGCAAAGACATGACCTGGCAGGGTTTGGCCGGGCCGTGCGCGGCTCGTTCGAGGCCCAGATCGCCCTGTTTCCGAATATGCAGACCCCGGCGGTGCGCCAGATGATCGACGAATACAGCCCGCAGGCGCTGGGCTGGAAAATATCCGGAGCAGGAGGGGGCGGATACGTGATCTTTGTCGTTGAGGAGCCTCTGCCGGACAGCATACGGATTGTAGCGCGGCGGCGGCTGGAATAGCCGTCCGCCCACCAGGCAGCAAGGTCACCCGACAGACGATGAACTTCCGACAGCTTGCGCGCCGCATCCACCATTTTCTTGAAATTTATGGCTTGGACGGCCAAAAATTTGTCACGAGCGTGCGCAACACACCGCACTTCCTGCGCACCCTGTCTGCCTATCGAGCCCAGAGCCAGTTCGAAGAGCGTTTCCGACTGCAGAT